>NZ_JBANBJ010000040.1:0-80198 GCF_059803515.1 Bradyrhizobium sp. UFLA05-125
AGCGGTTCCGCAGGCTTCCATGCCGACCAGGCAAGGAGGAATCCTGCTAAAGAAGTCGATGACCTGCTTGCGCCGCAGCTGCCGACTGATGACGACCTTGCCCGCACTATCCACGCCGTGCACTTGGAACACGTTCTTGGCGAGATCAACGCCGATGGTGCTAACCTGCATGTGGACGACCCCCTCCGGTGATTCGTTTTTCAACGACCACCCTTTGGCACATTCGATGCCGGGAGCGGGCGTCGTCCACCACATCATCTTCGACCGATTGAGCCGGTTTTGCTCGGCGGTTTATGTCCGCATCGCGCTGAAAGTGACCGTGGTGCTGCGTTGCCGCGAAATGACACGATGGGCCACTTTCGGAAGTTGATCCGGCTAACAGCCACTGCGGAAGGGCGGCGAGACCCGCGAGCAAGCTGGCATTAAAGTCGCGCCGATCTATAGGTTTCTCCTATCTCAGGCCGGGCGCAGGCCCACATGCCGTCGTAGCATCCATCCGATTGCGACAACCGCAATAACTGAAAGTCCAAAAATGGGAAGGACGATAGCCATGAGAGTGAGTGAAACCAGGAGCGCCTTCGACCATGCCACCTCGCGCGCTGGTGGCACGCCTAGTTGCCCGCTGGGACGCCGCAGCCACCATGACAATGCGCCCGTTACGCTTAGCCATATCAGCGAAACCGCCAGCAGCGTGTTCAGCCAGAGGTTCACCGGCCCGAAATCGCCCTGATGTACATGAATGCCGACGGCGACAATCCTCGGAATGATGGGCAGGTCGGCGTGACGGAAATCGCCCCTGATGTCGCCCGTTGCGGGATCGGCGGTGATGATGCGATCTTCACTCAAGGACGACGTCCGATTAGTCACGAACAAAGGTGCGTCCCGCCAGGGCGATAGTTGTATGGCGATTGCGCCGGTCACGCCGCGATCGCGAGCCGCGCGTGCGACGGCGTCGATCGAGGCTCCGGCGTCCGTGAGCTGCGCCGCCGCGGCACCTCCGATCGAAAACCCCGCCGGATTTTCTTGGCCAAGCGCGGACTGTGCACGCGACAACACCTCTCCTCCCCAGAAAGCGGTCCAAGGCAAGGCGCTGATCAGAAAAAACAGGAAGACGCCCGAGATGACCACTGCAACCGTCGCATGAAGGTCGCGAAGCAACAAGCGTGGACCGGAACTAAACCGAGGGCACAACGCCTGCGAGAAGCGTCTGCCCCGCGGCCACCACAGATATAGGCCGGTGACGATCATCACGATTGCCCAGCAGTCGCCAAGCTCAAGGAACCAGTTGCCGGGTTTACCGAGAGGCCAGCCCGCGTGCAGCGCGCGGGTAATTCCGGGCAGCCATTGGGATGGTGTCAGCGTCCCGAGCACGCTACCCGCATGGGGGTCGACGAACACCGGATAAGGCAGCCCGCCAGGGTCCTGCATAATGACCGCCGTGCTGCGGCGGGGGTCGTCGGAAAGGACAATCTGCTGCACGGGCCGGTCGACCATCATGGGCATCGACGCATGATTCTCATGGCCTTCATGTTGGGATTGGCCGTCAGTCGACGCCGGTCGTGGACTGGTCGCGGAAAAAGCGGCTCTGATCTGAACGCTCGGAGCAGCAGCAGCATCGGAAACAGGAACGAAGCGCAGTTGGGGATAGCGAACGTCGGTCCACCACTCCGACCACAGATAAAGCGTACCCGTCGTGCTCTGCCAAAGCACGAACGGAATGACGATCAGCGCGGCGAGAAAATGCCAGCGCCAGAAGGCTGCATATAGAGGGGCCGGCTTCACGATAGCTGCCGTTTTCATTCGGAACGTGCCGCCGCGCATCTCACAATTCTGCCCGGATCGAGGCAAGAAACGTGCGCGGCGCACCAGGGAAGATGCTAAGCCGGGTCGACGAGTTTTGATAGTAAACCGTGTCGAACACGTTCTTCACATTCAATTGCAGCGTCACTCTCTTGAACTGTGTGTCCGGCGGCGGCTTGAATTGATACTGGATCATCGTGTCGACCCGTGCGTAGGCCGGCAGAACGAAGCTGTTCTGGTTATCGCCCTGGCGATCGCCAACCGCGACGACGCCTGCGCCAAGGCTCAGGCCGCGCCACTGCCCGTCGGCATCGTATTTCACCCAGACGGCACCGGCGTTATACGGCACGTCCTGAAGCCGGTTGCCGCTCTCGTCAATGACATTCGTCGGCGGAAACAGCGTGCCGTTCACGATGTCCTGGGGGCTCGGTCCCTGGCCCTTGACGATGCGGGCATCGTCATAGGCGTAGCTGGCAATGATGCTCCAGTTGTCGTTGATGCGACCATTGATGTCGAGTTCGATACCTTTACTTTCGACTGTGCCGACCGGCGTCGAGAACGGTGTACCACCTAACGCCGAAACCACGTTGGTCTTGAGGATATCGTACAGGGCCAGCGTGGCAGTCAACCTTTTGTCGAGCAATTCCGCTTTGATGCCGACTTCCTTCTGTGTTGCCTGCTCGGGCGGGAACGGCGGCTGTCCCGGCACCGGGAGCGCGTTGGTCACGCCAAATGACTTTGTGTAGTTCGCGTAGAGTGAAATCCACGGCAGAGGTTGGACCGATGCACCAAGCCGCGGGCTGAATGCCTTGTCGTGTGCCTGAAGGAAGCCGAACCCAGTCGCAGGATCAACGGGCGCCAACGCTTCCGTATCCGAGTTCGGGCTAAAGCCGTTGCCAAAGCTTGCCCAGTCGTATCGTCCGCCCAGCAGCAGGTGCACGCGATCCTGCGCGAACGAGATAATGTCCTGACCGTAAACTCCTGTCCACTGCTCGCGGAGCGGAAGGAAATTGTTAGCCGGAAGCGGCGTGTATACGCCGCTGTAGTCGGGCGCGAAGATGTTGATCGGGCCGATGCTCGGATTGTCGCCGAAGAAGGCCTCGATGTTCTTGTTGAGATGAAAATAGTCTGTCCCGAGCAAGACGGCGTGGTTGAACGGACCGAGATCGAACTTGCCCTTGAGGTCCAGATTGGTTGCAAAGGTCCGCGTGTTGACATGGGCGTCCCAGACATTGCGCATCAGCGTTCCCGTTGCCTCGTCGAAAGAGTCCACCCCATTCAGAAATTGCCGATAATCCTGATTGTTGTAGGCAAGGCGGTTGGTGAGGCTCCAATCGTTGTTGAAATCATAAGTCCAGTCGTAACCGATCAGCTCGCGCTCCTGCCGGTTCGGATTAACTACCGTAAGCGGTGGCGCCTGCAGATAGCGGCTGATGGGAATGTTGGCGGCCCGCGATCCGATCGCAGGAATGCCCATCGAGTTATCGACGAAGCTTGACTTCTGGTACTCGAAATCAACGTTGAAGCGGAATTGATTGGTCGGGCGCCAGGTGATGGTCGGAGCAACGAAGAAGCTCTTGGTATCGACGAAGTCGGTGAAAGATCCAGTATTGGTGTAGTCGAGGTTGACGCGGTAAAGCCAGGTCTTGTCCGGTGTAACCGGTCCGGTCGTATCGAGCGTTGTGCGCGATAGGCCCCACGAACCGAACTGCTCCTGCAGCGAGGCGTAAGGCGTGTCGAGCGGGCGTTTGGGTACGAGATTGATGATACCGCCTGGCTCCAGACGCCCGAACTCCATAGCCGCCGGGCCCTTCAATACTTCGATTGATTGCAAGTTCGCTGTTGGGATTCCGGTGATTTCGAACAACCGCAGATTATTCCGATAAATATTGGCGTTGTCGAACCCACGGACATTGAATCCGTCGTAAAAATTGTTGCTAGATGGCGTCGTGCTCGGCGGCTGCACGCTGCTGACATAACCGACGACCGCGTCGCGGACTGTGATATCCTGTTGGTCGTCCATGACCTGCCGCGTCACGACCTGCACATTGGTCGGCGCCTGCAGCAAGGGTAGGCCATCCTTCGTTGCCGAGACCGGCGCGCCGAAATCGACCGTATATCCGGTAATGCGGCCCCCAAGACCCGCGCCCGCCTGGCTGCTTCCAACTTCGGTCTGCGGCTTGGGCCGTTCTGTAGGTCGCGCGGTTGTTGTCCGCCGCGCCGCCGGGGCGCGCTCTGGCCGTTTGTTCTGGCTCACAGTCCTGATGGGCTTCCGGGGGCGCGGCGCCTCGACCGTCACCGGTGGCAGCCGGCGCTGATCCGGGCTCGAACTGGTATCGGCAGCGGCCACGACCATGTCGTTCGCGAGCGCGCCGGAACGATCCGATGATCTGGATTGGGCAAGTGAATCGGCAGGCATAGCCGCAACGAATGCGGCCGCACACAGCGCGGGAAAAAAGCGAGACATGGCTCAACTCCGACAGGCATCAAACAGGGGGAGTTCTGTCAGACGATCGGAGGGGGACCCTGCGATGAACGCGGCTCGTGGCGGCGCTGCGGTGTGTTGTCAGTCCAGCAGTTCGCACGCAGTGTAATGGCGCGAGAGGGCCAAACCACCAGCATCTGCTGCTGAGCCACAACGACGGACGAACAGGCCGCGAAGACACAAATCCCACAGGTCTCATGATCGTTCACCGGCTGCGCCGGATGCGTGTCGTTGTTCGTTCCGCCGGTCGACACGTTGTGACAGATGGCCTGATCGCCATCTGGCACAAACGCCATCTGGGTCGCGAGGGCAGCCGTCAAAATCAGCTGAAAAGCCAGCACGTGGGCGATCGTGATGCCCACAAGTCCCCTCAGGCAGGGTTTTGTCTTGGCGCTGAACACCCGAAACTCTCCTCGGTTTCGGTAACATTATCACGACGCCAAGCGCCAGCCCGGGGTTTACGCTGGAAGATCGAAAGGGTTGCTCCGTAACAATTCCGCAACAGTCAACCCTCTGCCTTTTCTGGGCCCGGCAGAGAGCCGCGCCGGCGTGCAAAAAAGGTGCACTAGTCAGTTTCCGGGGCACTCGCTCCATTTTTGGCCAGTTCATCTTACGTGTGCTTATCCCCCCGACAGCGGCGGAATAGCAGGCCATTTCCCGCGCCGCAGCAGGGTCTAACGGGCGAACTTCTGTCGGTCACCGTTCCGATCAGCTATACTGGCGAGGCCCGACGGTGATCTCGAACGAAACGACGATGCTGCCGCGATCTACAATGGCTATCTTGGCGGTTTGAAATCGACGAGTGGCGGAATTCCGAGCGGAGGCTTTCATGCGACCGGTCAGCTTCCTCCTGACATTGACCATTCTTACACTGCCGGTCTGCGCCGAGCCGCTGCAAATCCATGGCACGACGGGCTACGCCGGTGAGTACGAGCTCATTGGCAGCGTTTCCGAGCAGAATTTGAACGGGAAAAGGGAATTCTCAGGTCCATTGACCGTGAGGCACGTTGGCCTCTGTACGCACGATGGTCCGAAGGAGACCATTGGCGAAATCCGGTTCGAGCTCGCCAAATCGTCGTCCCGCATCACCGCAACGCTGGACTTCGACGCAGGCAAGTGTGCTTACAAGGGGGTTCTTTCCGAGTCGTACCAGGGCTTTATGGATTGTGGTCGTGAGGGCAGCCTTCCGCTCAGACTTTGGACTAAATGATCCGACCGCAACGCGCTTCAAAAGCCGAACGGTATGGACGGCTGAGTTGATTCAAGAGAGGTGAATGCCATGGAAATGCTAAAACAGGTTCTTCTGGCGCTTGCAGTCGTCTACGCCGGGTCATCCGTTGTGATCGCGGACGAGATCAAGGCTGGCGACCTCGTCGTCACCCAAGCGTGGAGCCGCGCCACGCCGAAGGGGGCGAAGACCGGCGGCGGCTATCTCAGCATCGAGAACAAGGGCAGCGCGCCGGACCGGTTGATCGGCGGATCGGCCGATGTCGCGGGCAGCGTCCAGATCCACGAAATGTCGACGGAGGGCGGCGTCATGAAGATGCGTCCGGTTGAGAACGGGCTCACCATCGAGCCCGGCAAGACGGTCAAGCTCGCGCCGGGCGGCTACCATCTGATGATGATGGATCTGAAACAACAGCTGAAGCGGGGCGACAAGGTCCCGGTCACGCTCGAGTTCGAAAAGGCCGGCAAGGTGACGATCTCCCTCGATGTCGAGGGCGTCGGCGCGCAAGGGCCAGTCGGCGCGTCCGGCGGAAAGATGGATATGAAGAAGATGCCCGATCACTCGGGGATGAAAATGTAGCAAACTACGGCTGGGCGATATGCCAGGCACCGTTGAGGAGGCCGTCACCGGAGCTATCGCCGGGCACCTTGTCATTGCCAAGTGTAAAGTGGTCGTCCTTTGTAGGCCCACTTTTTCGATCCTTCGCCACGGGTGGTAATCGTGTAATCGCCAGCGCTGATGCTGCCCTCGCCAATTTCTGCGCCGGTTAGATAACGTCGTGTCGGTTGGGCCCCGTCGGTGGCCGGCCCTTGCGTATCGACCGAGATCGATCGGCACAGGTCCGAGTTGGGTCACTTTCGACGGACTTAATGGGATTGTCGGCTGGTTGATGTCCGCTTTACCCCGAAAGCGCCGAAGCCGGAGAGCCGCCCCTTTGACGTCAACAACCGCTCGAACCGTACCACTATGTTCGCATCGTGTGCGACAGCGCCGCTCCGTTGATGGTGAGAAAATCCGATATGGTCAGACAGCTTGCCAACAACGTCGTTGAGAGCCTGCGCACGCAGCCGCTCGCCTTGGCGCTGGTCCTGATCAACATGATCGTGCTCGCGGGCTTCGCCTTCACGCTGCACGAGGTTGGCAAATCAATCGAGCGCAAAGACGCGATGCTGCAGAGCTGCATCGACAAGCGCTGAACAGAAAAAGGCCCCGGATTGCTCCAGGGCCTTTTTTGGTCGGGATCGGCGGATTATCAAGATCGGGCTTCTATCACCGGCAATGGCTTCTCGCGCAGGATCGCGCAGAAGATGATCGCGAGCAGCGGCGAAAAGAAAAACGCGATCAGAAACCAGCCGAAGCCGGATCGATTGCGTCGGACGCTGGCGAAGAGGCCAACGGCGATGCATAGTGGAAGCCACATCAGAAAAACGAACGTCATTGCTTTGCTCCTATTCGGTGGGCGCGCGTGATTGCCGCCCCTCACTGGCTCAAGCCCGGAAGCCGAAGCACCGGGCAAGAGCTGAAGGATGCGCGAGCCGTTAGGCCAGCTTGTATGAGGTGACGCCGTCCTCGCGGGTGCGCTCCGCCTTCGCGCCGTTCGGCAGCCGGGTGAGCGCGGCGCGCAGCGTGTGGGCCTGCCAGCCCAGAGCCTCGCACATCTTCTCAACCGTCGAGCCCTTGCCGCCGAGCAGATCGAGCAGCATCGCGGTCTTCGATCCAGCGCGCGGGCCCTTCGCCTGGTCGCCCTTTGCGGCGACCGCCTTCCCGGCGCTGGCCTTCTTGGCGACTGCCTCCTTGGCAGCGGCCTTCTTCGCGACGGGCTTCTTCGCGGCGGGTTTCTTCTTGGTAGCCATTTCAACTTCTCCTGGTTTGCGCGGCGACCGGAATGGTCCCGCGTACTGCCCCGAGCCCAGAAACCCGTTCGGGTGCTGGGCGTGGGCAGCCAGGAGGCTGCGATTAGGCGATGATGTTATTGGCGACGTACCACTCGCCGTTTTCGCGCTTCTTGAGCACCGCGACTCGGAAGGTGGTGACGCGCTGGCCGGTGATGACCGAGTTCATGATGTGGACGTATTGCACGATGACCGCTTCGCCGAGCGAGTTGGTGGACCAGACTTCGGTCTCGCCTGCCGTGCTGTTGTTTCGTACTGCCCTAAGCCCGGAAGCCGAAGCGCCGGGCGGTTTAGGGTTGCAGGAGTGGCCCTATTCGGCAGGGCATTCGTTGAATGCCAGCCAAGCCCGATATGCGCGCTGCAGTTCGTCAAAGCGCTGGACCGGCAATCGCGTGCCGTTCGGGATTGACGCCGCTGCGCTGTAGCGATGGCCGACCGAATTCTTGCCCATGGCGTAGGCCGCTTGCGCGAACCGCGCCCACTCGTTCTTGAGGTATTGGTCAACGGTAATCATCAGTTTCTCTTTCGTGGTTTCGCCCTGGCGTTGTTCGCCGCGCCGTTTCGTTGCCCCGTACATCGCTCTGGTGCGCCCAGGCATCCAGTCCAATCGCAGCCATGCCATTGCGAAGGTGCTGCTGAAGCAGCAACAGAAGTGCTGGCAGCGGAACCAGCGGTTTGTCCCGCGCCGCATCGGCTCCCAAAGTACTTTTGAGATTAGGAGCTGCAGAAGAGCATGCCGGTTACACAGGCACATCGTTGCAATGCACCAGTGTGAGTTCCTCGCAAATTTCAGAGATTGTTTCGACGCTCAGCAGAAAAGTTATCGTGCCGTGCCGCCGCCGCGCGTTGTCGTAGACCATGACCATACACAGGCTGTTAAAAAACGCTGCGTTCGGGCCGGAGGAAATTGAACGTCTAGTGACGGCTTACGAACAGACTTTACGGGCGCTGGGTCTAAAGGATCGCAGCGACCCCATTACGCAGCTTGTCGCCGAGAAGATCATTGCAGTTGCTCAATTGGGGATTGAAGACCCGGCGGAGATTTCCAAGGTGGTTCTTGAAGAGCTGGGAAGTTGATGCCACTGGCGGCCCATTATGAGGCGCTCGGTCTCAACGTCACCGTCTCAGGATCATCGCCGACACAGTCGCTCGATATCCTCAACGAGCTCTAACGGATCGAAAGGCTTCTGCAACAGCTTCACGCCCGTAAAGCGCTCCGGGATAACGTTGCTGTCGTATCCAGTATAGAAGACAAAGGGTATGCGCTGACGCATCAGTTCGTCGGCGATCGGGTAAGCCGTTTGGTGGCGGAGATTGATGTCGATGATGGCTACGTCGAAGTGATCGCGAGCCGCTCGGCGGTACGCTGCGTCAAAGTCACCAAATGGTCCAACTATACTTGCGCCGTGGGATTTGAGCGCTTCTTCCAGATCGTTCGCCAGAAAATACTCGTCCTCGACGATGAGAACACGGCAACCGTTTAGCTTGTTGTCGCGATCGCTCATGGCATGCCCCCGTGGAGATGGACTGCCAACGGTACAAAAAGGACGGCACTGCTCGATCGTTCCCCGGCTAGTGTTCACTTTTGAACGTGGCCAAGCCACCCGCGCGGCTAATGGCGAGGTGTCTTCCAATGCTCCGCAACGACTGATGATGAGCGCTCCAATTCGCGGAGCCGATCGATTTGCGTTCTAAGCTTCGCCGGTAGTTCCGGTTCTGGTTTCAGCGACGCGTACAGTTCCTTGCCGATCACGCGAACGATGGCCCTGCTGTGTACGTAGTCAATGTCGACGCGGTTGCGCATAACGAAGCTTTCGGTTCGGCGTCACCTGCGCTTCCCCTGCAACCATCGGGCAGGCCGGCCATTTTCAAAGGAATCGAAGACCGCCGCTTTTGGCTATCTGCGCGTGCGCTTGCATATAGAACAGCGGGTCGCTCCCAGCGACCTTTGGCTATCCCGCGACATGCGCCGTGTAAGTACCGGCGAGCGGCGGTCTCATGTTTATCCAAAGCTTGGCAGACAGCTTTCGTTCCGATCTCTGATCGCGACGCGATGTTCCATTTGGACGAGGAACCCGGAGTGTGGCGTCGGTGTGTGGCGTCGACACTTAGGCCCAACTGACTCACGAACAGCACTCGGAACCATTTCTGAGAGCGCCCGGTTAGTTCTTGGGACGTTGAACGGAGGGACGATCGCCATGAGGACCAAATATCTCGCTGCGATCGCGATAGTTGTCCTCGCCGCTTGCACTGGGCTGGTCATGAATTCTCTCGGCTCGCTGCCTCTCGAAAAACAGTCCATGCCAGCCGCCACGCAAGTTGCGGACCGATTAGCTGTGTCCGTCGATCCGTTTTTGATGCGGTCTAGCGGCTAACAAGATGCTGCAGGTCCCAGAGGGCCCGAAAACGTCTAGCGCGCCGATGCGAGATTACGAGCCCGCGCCTTGTCCAATTCGAACAGTTCGATTGTGAGCGCGGCGTCGCGATAACCCAGCGAGACCAGTATTTCAGAAACGGAAAAAGCCCCGGCCCGAAGACCGAGGCGTTGTAAAGATCAGCGCGCGATCAAATCGAATCGCGCCTTAACTGATCTCGCCAGCCTTCTCGCGCAAGGCTTCATAGAGTTGCGCAGGGCCAAGCAACACGTCCGTCAGACCCTATGGCCGGGAGAGTTGGCGCCCTCCCGGCCGTGTCCGCTTGCCAGGGCAGTGAGGTCCCGTAAAAGCGCCTGACGGCGAACAGTATCGGATGAGGGTTGCGGCTCGGCCGAGTCCTCGGAACCGATTGGAAGGCGCGGTTCCGCCAAAATAGACGAACATTCCCCATTCAGGCAGTGCGGTTCCAAGCGATAGGCGCAGCGCCTGATGGGCCCGGACCGCGAACGCTAGAGTTCGGAAAACGAGTACCGCTACAGCAGCACAGTTCGCGCCAGCCCATTGACTTCTCGGGGGAATTTCATTCTCCGGGCCGGGGGGCGGTACCGGAAATCCTAAAGGAACCCATTTCCGAGCGCGGCGGCGCTCCAATTTTAGCGCCCGCATCTTTCAAATTTCGGAAAAGAAAAACATTTTCTTCGGTTGAAAAGCTTCGGTTTCTCAACGGCATGACCACAGTTTTGGAATTTCATGGAACTCACTTAGCGGGGTTCCCGTTTCGGCTAAGTGGGTTCCGAGAAACCCGGTCTTGCAGCGGTAAATTGCTGCCTTTTTCAGACGTGGAATGTCCATTCCCTTTGGCGCCCCGGATTTCCGGCGCTGTGGAATGTTCGTCTAGGGCCTAATCGCCCGGAAAATCAAAGGTTTGCCGGGGCCCGCCCTGGCGCTTCCCAGGGGTTCCGATGCTGCAGAATACCGCCCCCGCGCTTGGCGCGGATTGGGCTGCCTGGGCGGTTGAAAGGCGGCCCGTGGCTGCCCTGATCCCGTTTGCCCGCAACGCCAGGACGCATTCCGATGCGCAGGTGCGCCAGATCGCGGCCTCGATCCGCGAGTGGGGTTGGACCACGCCGGTCCTGGTCGATGAAGCCGAGACGATCATCGCTGGGCACGGGAGGCTGCTGGCTGCCGAGCGGTTGGGGATCGGAGAGGTCCCGGTCATCGTCGCTCGCGGCTGGTCGGAAGCGCAGAAGCGAGCCTACGTCATCGCCGATAACAAGCTCGCCGAGAACGCGGGCTGGGACAAGGAGCTGCTGCGGCTTGAAGCTGCGGACCTTGCCGAGCTTGGCTTCAATCTTCCGCTGCTCGGCTTTACCGAGCGCGAGCTGCAGGCGCTCTCGGGCGGCAAGACCGGCTTAACCGATCCCGACGCGACGCCGCCGCTCGGCTCCGATCCGGTCGCGCAAACCGGGGATCTGTTCGAGCTTGGCAAGCATCGGCTGCTGTGCGGCGACTCGACCAACGCGAACGACGTTGCGCGATTGCTCGGCGGCGCGAAGCCGCAGCTGATGGTCACCGACCCGCCCTATGGCGTCGAATACGACCCGGCCTGGCGCAATCGCGTTCGCCGCAAGAACGGGTCGGTCGTCGGCGCTCGCGCGCTCGGCACGGTGACGAACGACGAGATCGCCGACTGGCGCGAGGCCTATGCGCTGTTCCCTGGCGATGTCGCCTATGTCTGGAACGGCGCGCTCAAGAGCGCCGAGGTGGCCGCGTCGCTGCTCGCGGTGGGCTTCGGCCTTCGCGCGCAGATCGTCTGGGCGAAGAAGCACTTCGTGATCGGGCGCGGCGACTATCACTGGCAGCACGAGTTGTGCTGGTACGCCGTGCGCAAGGGCAAGCCTGGTCGCTGGGCCGCAGGCCGCGATCAAGGCACGGTGTGGGACATCGACGCGCCAAACGGCTGGGCGCAGATACACGACGGTCCCGACGCGCACCAGGGCATCCATTCGACGCAGAAGCCGGTCGAGTGCATGCGGCGTCCGATCATCAACAATTCGGAGATTGGCGAGGCGGTTTATGAGCCGTTTGCCGGGTCCGGCTCCACCATCATCGCCGCCGAGATGATGGAGCGCGCGGTCTTCGCGATGGAAATCAACCCGCTTTACGTCGATGTCGCGGTCAAACGCTGGGAGAACTTCACCGGCAAGCAAGCGAGGAAACTATGACCGGCCCGCGTCCCACCCCGACGCATCTGAAAGTTTTGCGCGGCAATCCAGGCAAGCGACCGCTGCGCACTGATGAGCCGCAGCCCGAGGTCGCGGTGACCCTGCCTGACCCGCCGCCCTTCATCACCGGCTACGCAGCCGACGAATGGTGGACGGTCGGCGCGGAGCTGCACCGGCTCGGCCTGTTGACCATCGTCGATGTCGCGCCGCTTGCCGCCTATTGCCACGCCTATGGCCAGTGGCGCATGGCGGCCGAGGCGCTGGCGCGGATGCAGAACAACGATCCGCTGATGAACGGCATGATCATCAAGACCAAGTACGGTGACGCCGCGCAAAATCCGCTGGTCTATATCGTGCGCAAGGCCGCAGCGGACATGGTGCGCTACGCTGCCGAATTCGGCCTGACCCCTGCGGCCCGCACGCGCATCAACGCTGGCGTCCAGGGCGAACAGTCGCAGAGCAAGTTTGCCGGACTGCTCGCAGGTTAAGCGCACGCCACAGGGCAAAGCCCGCGCTAAGGCGGTTATCGACTTTATCGAGCGATTGACAGTGCCCAGCGGCACTGGCCAGGGCAAACCGTTCAAGCTCGACGCCTTCCAGAAGCTTTTCATCCGCGACATTTACGAGCCGCATATCGGTGCCAATCGCACTGTGCGGCGGGCAATCCTGTCCATCGCGCGCAAGAACGGCAAGACCGCGCTAATCGCTGCCATCGTGCTCGCCCACCTGGTCGGGCCCGAGGCAATCGTCCACGGCGAGATTTACTCGGCCGCGAATGATCGCGACCAGGCAGGCATCGTCTTCAAGTTTGCGCGGCAGATCGTGGACCTTGAGCCCGAGCTGGCAGCCGAGATCGAGGTCATTCCCTCGACGAAAACGATGATCGGCAGGCGCACCGGCTCGGTCTATCGCGCGATCAGCGCCGAGGCTGGCACGAAGCACGGTTATCTGCCGAGCCTGGTGATCTATGACGAGCTGGCCCAGGCCAAAAACCGCGAGCTGTACGACGTGCTGGATACCTCGTTCGGCGCGCGGCAAGAGCCGCTGTTCATCACCATCAGCACCCAGAGCAATGACCCCGAGCACGTCCTGTCGAAGCTGATCGACGACGGCTTGAGCGGCGTCGACCCCTCCATCGTCTGCCATCTCTACGCAGCGGACGAGGATTGCGACCTGGACGACGAGAGCCAATGGGAAAAAGCCAACCCGGCGCTCGGCAAATTCCGCGACCGCGAGGACCTGGCGACCGCGATCCGAAAGGCGCAGCGCCTGCCCGCCGAGGAGCCGAAGGTCCGCAACCTGTTTCTGAACCAGCGCGTCGCGCCGGTCGCCTCGCTGATCAGCCGCGCCGAATGGATGGCGTGCAATGGCGACGCAGCCCTGCAAGACGGCGAAGAGGTTTACCTGGCGCTCGACCTTTCCAGCGTGGTGGACCTGACCGCACTGCTGGTCGGATCGGTCAGCGATCCCTGCCGCATCGCGCCGTACTTCTGGAAGCCGCGCGAGCACCTGAACGAACATTCCAATCGCGACTTCGGCGCATCGAGCCGCCGCTACCAGGAATGGGCCGAGGCCGGTCACCTGCTGCTCAGTCCAGGCAGGACCATCGATCCCGAGGCGATTGCGCTGTTCATGGCAGAGCTGACACAGCGCTATCGCGTGAAGGGCCTGGCCTATGACCGCTGGCGCATCAACGACCTGCTGCGCGAGTTCGACCGCATCGGCCTGCAGGCGTACCAGGACGGCGAGAAAGGCGACGGCTTGCGCCTGGTGCCCTGGGGCCAGGGCTTCAAGGACATGGGGCCGGCCATCGACGCCGTCGAGCTGGCGATCATCGAGCGCAAGCTGCTGCACCCGAACAATCCGATCCTGAACTGGAACATGGCGAACGCCGTGGCCACGATGGACCCGGCTGGCAACCGCAAGCTCGACAAGGACAAGGCGCGGTTTCGCATCGACGGCGCGGTGGCGCTCGCCATGCTGCTCGGCCTGCGCTCGCGTGACCGCACCGCGACCAAGCCGGTCGATATCGAGGCGCTGATCGGATGAGCACGCCCAGCAGCGAGTGGAAGCACTTCTACGACACCGGTTTCTGGCAGCGCCGCCGCAAGCTGCAGCTTCAGGCGCATCCGCTGTGCAAGTTTTGCCTCGACCGTGGTTTCGTCGCTGTCGCGACCGTTGCGGACCACGTCGAGCCGCACAAGGGTGACTGGAACAAGTTCGCGCTCGGTCCGCTGCAGTCATTGTGTGCTGCATGCCATAATCGAACTAAGCGCATTATCGAACTCCGTGGCTACGACCTTGAAGTTGATGAAGATGGTTTTCCAACGGACCCAAATCATCCCTGCAATCGGGATGGGCCGTGACGACTTGCGAAGTTGATGGATGCGAGTTGAAGGCCAGGAGCCGCATTAGGGGACTCTGTGCTTGCAACAAGCATTATTTGCGGTTGTACAATCACGGGTCAGTTGACCTGTTGCCGCCGCGTCCAAAGCTGCCACTCCCGAAGTGCTCGATAGCTGGTTGTGAAAATCTCTCTCGCGGCAGCAAGTTGCGCCTTTGCGAAAAGCATTACACGAGGCGTCGCCGTGGCAGGCCGATGGACGATCCTGTCTATGGCAAGCGGGGGATTACTACACAGGGGTATGCGGCCCTAGCTCAAGCCTCGCATCCTGCAGCCGGATCAATTGGCCACACCTACCTGCATCGCAAGGTTCTCTATGACGCGATTGGTCCGGGGGGTCACCCCTGTCACTGGTGCTGGACCATGGTTGAATGGTTTACGAAAGGTGAACGTAAGCTGGTGGTGGACCATCTCGATAATGACAAGCTCAACAACGAGCGATCCAACCTCGTGGCTTCATGCCATAGGTGCAACGCCACGCGCGGCTTGTTTATGAGCTGGGTGCTGAAGCATCAGAATGATCCTTTCTTGCTGACCCTGCTCAAGGCCAACGCAAAGAGGAAATGACATGCCGCTACTGCGATGGCGTGCGGAGCACGGTGAGGCTCCAATTGTCACGCTGGCTTGCGCGCGGACCGTCGAACTCTCGCCAGCAAACGGCAGCGTCGGGTCGAACACCGTCTACATCAAAGGCGAAGGCACCATCGAGTCCTTCGGCAACGCCCCTCCCGGCGACACCGACCCGCAGGGAAGAAAGTGGGGCCTCGCCATCACCAAGACCGTCCTCTTCGACGCTGGGATCACCCTGAAGCAATCGGCCCGCATCGCCACGCTGAGCGAGCGGGATCGCGTGATGCTCACTCCGTCGGTCGGCATCTATCGCTGCAACGGCGGCAGCAACTGGGGCGAAATCCTTTTTGGCGCAACCGGCGCTGCGGAAGTCTCGCGGCGTCTTGATGACATCGACGAGCGGCTCGCCGAGATCGAGCGGCGGCTCTCACAGAAATAACCCCCGAGATGGGCGGCGATTGCCTGCTCTGGCGCGACCGCGCGCCGGACGCCGCCCGCGCGGGCTTCGTTCTCCGAAAAGGGAAAGACCCCGATGAAGCACGAGAACCAGAGCGCGTTCCGTCGCGAACAGCGCGAGCCGGTCGTGGGCGGCAATCTGTTCACGCGCTCGCTCGCCGCGAGGACCATCGCGAGCCTGCGGCGTGGTAAGGCTGCCGACGTTGCTGCCGAGCTGTGGCCGAGCGACCGTCTCTTGCATCAGCACATCACGCGCGCCGCATCCAACCCCGCGATGACGGGCGTGGCGGGCTGGGCTGCCGAGCTTGCGCAGAAGCGCGTCGCCGACGTGATCGAGGCGCTCGGCCCCGTTTCGGGCGCGGCCGACGTGCTCAAGCAGTGCCTGGTGCTCGACTGGGATGGTGCGGGGATCATCAGTGCGCCTGGTTTCGTCGCGAACGCGGCCAACAGCGGTTTTGTTGCCGAGGGCGCGCCGATCCCGGTCCGGCAACTGAACGTCGGGCCCGCACAATTGCTGCCTTATGCGCTGGCCACGATTGCCGCGCTGACGCGCGAGATGGTCGAAGGCAGCAATGCCGAGGCGCTGATCCGTGACGCGCTCGTGCGCTCGACTGGTCTTGCGTTTGATGCGGTGTTCTTCGGCAACGCCGCCGCAACGGCAGCGCAGCCCGCAGGTATCCGCAATGGGATCGCGGCCCTGGGGGCGAGCAACAACGCCGATCTTTACGAGGCGTTCGCCGACGACTTCGCGGCGCTGATCGACGCGGTCTCCGCAGTTGGCGGCAAAGGGCCGTATGTCCTCGTCGGCTGCCCAGGTCGCGTGGCGACTATGTTGCTGCACTACCAAAGCCAGCCGAACCCGAACTTCGCTTTCGTGGCGTCGAGCGCGATGGGCGGCGATGTGATGGCAATTGCGCCGCAGGCCATCGTGGCTGCGCTCAGCGCCGACCAGGATGTCGAGACGGCGAACGCCGCCACGCTCGTGATGGACACCGCACCCGGAGCGGCGGGCACGATGGGGCCGGAAGCCGAGATGTGGCAGACCGACAGCATCGCCGTGAAGGTGCGCTGGCCCGTCTCTTGGGCCCTGCGCAACGCAGGCGCGGTCGCCTGGCTCACGCCGTCGTGGAAGTGAGCTGAGCGCGCGGGCGAACCGCTTTCCAGAACACCAGCAAACGCAGGGTCAACCGAACATCGCATGCGATGGGACGGAGGGATTGTCTATGCGCAAGCAGGGCATCGAGCCGCAGGACGATGAGTCCTATGAGGATTGGATGGACAGGTGCAGCGACGAACTCGGCGACGAGGACGAATGTCAGCTGATCTGGGACGAAACCAATGACGAGGACCGCGCCGCCACCGGCATCAAGCACAAGACGCATGCGGGTCAGCTCACCGGCCTCGAGTTCGTCCTCTCCGACGAAACGCCGGACCGCATGGACGATGTCATTCTCAGCGACGGCTGGGACCTCAAGAACTTCAAGCGCAACCCGATTGCGCTGTTCAATCACAAGAGCGACTTCCCGATTGGGAAGTGGAGCAACCTGCGCGTCGAGAACAAGCAGCTCCGGGGCGAGCTTGAGATGGCCCCGTTCGGCACCTCCGAGCGCATCGACGAAATCAGGAAGCTGATCGACGCGGGCATCCTGCGCGCCGTCAGCGTCGGCTTCAAACCGCTCGAAACCAAGCAGCGCGAAGGCAGCGACTGGGGCCAGACCTTCGTTCGCATTGAACTGGTCGAGACCTCGCTGGTCGCAGTGCCAGCCAATCCAAACGCCTTGGCCGTGGCCAAGTCGCTGAACATCTCCCCGCAAACGATGGACCTCCTGTTCGCCAAGCACGGCAGCATGGACGCGAGGACCAGGCGTCGCGGGATCACCGGCGAGCAAGCCGATACATCTCGCATTCGAAAGGGCAGCGCCATGTCTGGCCTGGCTCAACGCATTACCGACTTGGAGGCGCAGATCGTCGCCAAGCGGGACCAACTCGAAGACCATCTCGACAAGATGGACGACACCAACGTCAGCGATGCCGATCTGGAAGCGACCGGCAAGTTCAACTTCGAAATCGCCCAGCTGGAAAAGACCCGCTCTGCGCTGGTCGACTCCGAGAAGCTGCTGGCGAAGTCCTCGACCGACGCCAACGGCGCAGGCCGTGGCCGTGCGCTCTCGACGACGGTGATCGCGGGCGCGGATCGCGAGCGCGTCGCCGCCCCGGCGATCATCGTCAATCGCAAGAAGGACCTCGACCTGCTTGACTACGTCGTCCGTGCAGCGACGGTGACCTACATCGCCAGGGCATCCGGCAAGTCGGTCGATGAGACGCGGCAGCGGATTTACGGCGAGGACGACGGCACCAAGGCGTTCTGCGAAATCGTCACGCGCGCAGCGTCTGCCCCTGCCATGACCACGGTCACCGGCTGGGCGCAGGAACTGGCGCAGACGACCTATGCCGATCTTATGCCGCTCCTGATGCCGAAGGCGATCCTGACCCGGCTTGCGCCGAAAGGCCTCACGCTGAGCTTCGGGACCTCCGGACGCATCGTCATCCCGACGCGGTCGCGGACGCCGAGCCTCGCGGGCTCGTTCGTCGGCGAAGGCATGCCCATCCCCGTTCGGCAGGGAGCGTTCACCTCGCAGACGCTCACGCCGAAGAAGATGGCGGTCATCAGCACCTGGACGCGGGAAATGGGCGACCATTCCGTCCCCGCGATTGAGGGGCTGATCCGGCAGGCGATCCAGGACGACACCACCGTGGCCATCGACAGCGTGCTGATCGATGCCAACCCGGCGACCACGATCCGGCCTCCGGGCCTGCTCAACGGCGTCGCGGCAACCGGCGCGACGGCTGGTGGCGGCATCGCGGCGTTGGTTGGCGACATCACTGCGCTGATCAACAGCATCTCGGTGCAGACCCTCGGCAACACGCGCAACCTGGTCTGGCTCGCCAACCAGACCGACATGCTGCGCGCCTCGATGCTAACGGCGGCGAACACGGGCGTCTTCCCGTTCCGGGCGGAAATCGCGAGCGGGATGCTCAACAACATCCCGATCATCGACTCCGCGACGGTCGCGCCCAAGACGCTCATCTTGGTCGACGCCGCTGACTTCGTCGTGGTCGGTGGCGAGGCCCCGCGCATGGAGATGAGCGATCAGGCCACGCTGCACATGGAGGACACCGCTCCGCTCGACCTGGTCGACGGTGCGGGCGTCGCGGCTGCGCCGCAGCGTTCGCTTTTCCAGACCGACTCGCTCGCGTTGCGGATGATCATGCCGCTCAACTGGGTTCAGCGTCGCGCTGGCACGGTTGCCTGGACGCAGAACGTCACCTGGTGACAAGCGACCCGTGCGCTGCTCCGGCAGCGCACGGCTGATTGCAGCGGTAGAGCAGCCCGGTAGCTCGCGTGGCTCATAACCACGAGGTCGTCGGTTCAAATCCGACCCCTGCAACAATCATTCAGCAGGAGGAATTCCGATGACGACCAAACTGGCGGACGATCCGCAGACCGAGGCTGCCAAGAAGGCGGTAGCCGACGACAAGAAGGCTGCCGAGAAGTCGCGCGCTGAATACGCCGCGCGGACCAAGGGCAAGCCGACGCCGACGCAGGAGGAGAACGACATCGCGCTGAGCGGTGGTCATATCCTCCAGCATGAGGACGACGGCAGCGCTCCTGATCCGCACAACAAGCCGGTCGAGGACAAGGCGCTCGATGCCGAGAAGCCGTACGCCAGATCGCAGACCTATTCGACCCGCGCGCAGCGCGCTGAATAGGCGATGGCAGGCCGATGGCGAGCTGGCTTACCCGTCTCAATCGGCTGATTTCGAGGTCGGCCGAGGGCGAGTACCGTCCCGGTCCGTATGATCTGCCGATCACGGGCGGCTGGCTTCCCGCTGCCGTGGGCGAATATCTGAACTGGTGGCAGAAGGGTTACGACCCTATCGGGCTGTCAGCGCAGTCGGCCATGGTGGAGGCCTGCGTCTCTGCCTATGCGCAGACGGTTGCCATGTGTCCTGGCGATCACTGGCGGCTCAACAACAAGGGCGGGCGGGACCGGGTCAAGAACTCGGCGCTCGCCCGGTTGCTGCGTCATCCGAACCACTATCAGTCGATCAGCGATTTCCTGCTGAACGCGACCCGGTCGCTGTACCTCGACGGCAATTGCTACGCGCTGGCGCTCAGGAACGACCGCTACGAGGTCGACGAGCTGCACCTGATGAAATCGGAGCAGTCGTTTCCTCGCATCGCCGTCGGCGGCGAAATCTTCTACCAGCTGCACGGCAACGACGTGATCTCGGCGCGGCTCGGCGAGTCCACGATCCTGGTGCCGATGCGCGACGTGCTGCACATTCGGCTTCACACGCTGAAGCAGCGTTACCCGGTGCCGCTGGTCGGCGAGAGCCCTATCGTTGCCGCTTATGGCGACATTGGCGTCGGCAACGCCATCGCGCGGCAGCAGCAGTCCTTTTACATGAACGAGGCGCGGCCCTCGGCCGTGCTGTCCACCGACTTGGTGCTCGACAAGGACCAGGTGCAGGCGCTGCGCGACCGCTGGAACGATCAGGCCAAGGGCTTGCACCAGGGCGGCACGCCGATCCTGACGGCGGGGCTGAAGGTGCAGCCCTGGTCGGTTGGCGGCAGGGACGCGGCGACGGCCGACATGCTCAAGCTGTCGAACGAGCACATCGCGCTCGCCTTCCGCATTCCGCTGCAAATCCTCGGCATCGGCGGCTCGACCTACGGCTCGACCGAGCTGCTGATGCAAAGCTGGATCGCTTCGGGCCTGGGCTTCTGCCTCAACCACATCGAGGAGGCCTTCGGGGTGCTGTTCGGCCTGAAGGGCCAGCCCGACGAATATGTCGAGTTCGATACGGCGGCGTTGCTGCGGTCGGCAATGAAGGACCGGATCGAAGCGCTGGCGCGCGGCGTCCAGGGCGGCATCTTCGCGCCCAACGAGGCCCGTCAGCAAGAGGGCCTCGATGCAGTCGCGTTCGGCGACGAGCCGCGCGTGCAGCAGCAAGTCGTCCCGTTGAGCGCAGCCGGCAAAATTCCGGCATCGCCTGCGCCACCTTCGGCACCACCCGCACCGCTCCCGCCCGAAAAAGGCAACCGCGATGACATTCAACGGGAAGTCAGAAACCTGTTTAGGCTCACCGAGCACCTCGGACGGCGGCGACTTACTCCTTGACGCTTGGCGGGAGGCCCTGGCCCAGGTGCTGGAGACCCAGCAGCGGCAATGGCAGCGCGAGCGCGCCCTGATCGAGGCCCAGGCCGCAGCGACCGTTTCAGATCTCAAGGCCCACGTCACCGAGCTGAAGGCCCAGCTCGCGACGCTACGCTCCGAGTTCGCCGAGCTGATCAATGCGCGCCTGGCCGAGCTGCGGAACGGCGCGGATGGCGCACCAGGCGAGCCAGGCTCTTCAGGGCCCGCTGGTGAGAAGGGCGATCCGGGCGAGCGCGGCGAGCCCGGAGAACGTGGCGAGCCCGGAGAGTGTGGCCTGCAAGGCGAGCCAGGCCGTCCAGGGCCCGCTGGTGAGAAAGGCGATCTAGGCGAGCGCGGCGAGCCCGGTGCTCGCGGTGATCCTGGCGAACGCGGACTGCACGGTGAGCCAGGCCCTCCTGGTCCTCCCGGTGAGAAAGGCGATCCAGGCGAGCGCGGTGAGCCCGGTGCTCGCGGTGATCCTGGCGAACGCGGACTGCACGGTGAGCCGGGCCCACCTGGTCCTCCCGGTGAGAGAGGCGATCCAGGCGGTCGCGGTGAGCCCGGTGCTCGCGGTGATCCTGGCGAACGCGGACTGCACGGTAAGCCAGGCCCTCCTGGTCCTCCCGGTGAGAAAGGCGAGCCAGGCAAGGGCGGCGAGCCCGGTGAGCGCGGGCCGCAAGGCGAGCGCGGACTTGACGGTGTCCCTGGCGAGCGCGGCGAGAAAGGCGATCCAGGCGAGCGCGGCGAGCCCGGTGAGCTTGGGCAGCAAGGCGAGCGCGGGCTTGACGGTGTCCCTGGCGAGCGCGGCGAGAAAGGCGATCCAGGCGAGCGCGGCGATCCTGGCGAGCGCGGGCCGCAAGGCGAGCCGGGAGAACAGGGCGAACGCGGTGAGCGAGGACAAGATGGCGCGCAAGGCGAAAACGGCGACCAGGGTGAGCAAGGCAACGAAGGGCCGAAGGGCGAACCTGGTCCGCGCGGCGAGCAAGGGGAGCGCGGTGAAAAGGGCGAGCCCGGTCAAGACGGCAAGGACGGGAAGGACGGCGCGCCGGGGCAGCTGAAGGCCACGAGGCCCTTCAACGAGGGCGCGGTCCATTACGAAGGCGATATCGTCACGCACCAGGGCTCGACTTACCAGGCCAGGTGCGACACGGCGCGCCCGCCGCCGCATAGCGACTGGGCCTGCATCGCGGCCGCGGGGCGCAATGCCAGCACGCCGATGATCTGCGGCACCTATCGCGAAGGCGAGACGTACGCTTTCCTGAACGTCGTCGCGCTCAACGGCTCCTCATTCGTCGCGCGCTGCGATGATCCGGGGCCCTGCCCAGGCGACGGCTGGCAGCTGATCGCGTCCGCGGGGCGCGCTGGCAAGCCGGGGCCGAAAGGCGAGCGCGGCGAACTAGGGCCGCGCGGTCTGCCCGGAACGAACGCAGCGACCATAGTGGGCTGGGAAGTCAATCGGTCGACCTACACCATCACGCCGGTCATGTCAGACGGCAGCCAGGCCCCGCCGATCAACATCCGCGCGCTGTTCGAGCAGTATCACGAGGAAAGCGATGGCTGACATCAGCATCAAGGTGCTTGAGCCAGCGGACAGCTACGACCTGGCGTCGCTCGACGAGGTCAAGGCGCTGATCGGCATCTCCTCGACCGACACCAGCGAAGATGAATTGTTGCAGATGTGGATCACGACCTATTCCGACATCATCGCAACGACCTGCCGCCGCGTCTTTGCCAAGGAAACCGTCGAGGAAACCTGGCGCGGCGACACCAAGCCGTTCGATACCGACAATGGGCGGGTTTTTCTCACGCACTATCCGGTCGCTGATGGCGACATCCAGTCCGTCACCGGCCCCGATGGCGCGGACCTTAGCGGCACCTACGAGCTGGAAAACGCCAGCGGCAAGCTGCAGTTTTTCAACACGTCCTGGAGCGAGCCGATCCGCATCACATACACGGGCGGTTACGAGCTGCCCGATGAAGCGCCACCTGCGCTCAAGCAGGCACTGGCATTGCTGGTTCAGAGCGCGCGGGTGTGGCAATCGCGCTCGATGACAGCGGGCGTGCGCTCGATCTCGCATCGGGAGTCGCGCGTGCAGTTCTTCGACGTGAACCAGGCGCTGCAGAAGATGGGCGGTCCTGGTCCGCTTGGCATGGCGGCAGGAATGGTTGAGCCGCTGCTGTCGGCGTACATGCGCTACTATGTTTGAGATCAAGGTCGACGGCGTCGAGGGCCTGCTGAAAAAGTGCGAGGCCTTCGGCACGCAGCTCGATGAACTCCACAAGGAGGTCCCCGAGGAACTGGTCGACTGGCAGCGCACCGACATGCGCCGCAAATATCCGAACATCGAAGTCAGCAGCAGCGGTGACGAGACGACGGCCGAGACGAGCATCTGGCCGCGCTCACGCATCGAGCCGCCCGGAAGCCGCAGGCGGACCGGGCCCGTGATCGCTGTGCCGAAGCAGCATCGTTTGCGCGGCGCGGGACGGCCGCCGTCGTCGACCCGGCCGATCTTGCGCACCGAGCTGTTCACCAAGCTGGTTGACCGGATGACCGCGCTGCTCAGCAAGGCGATGAAATGGCCATAAACCTCGACGTTCTGCTGCAGTCGCCGATCTTCGATTTTTGGGCGGTCGATTGCACGTTCGTCCCGCTGAAGTCGCAGCCGTCTGCTGGCAGCTATCCTGGGCGTGGCATCCTCAACACCTATTCCGCCGACGTGACTGCGCTCGACGGTTCGATCTATTCCGATCAGCGCACCATTCTCGACATCCGGGAGAGCGAGTTTGCCGTGCTGCCGATGCAGAACGATCACGTCATCATTCCGGTCGACTGCAACAACGTGCCCAAGGGCGAGTACCAGATCGTCGACGCCACCAGCGACGGCGGCGGCCAGACCATGCTGACGATCCGCAAGTACGAAACGATCATGTGATGGGCATCACCGACACGCAGAGCTATTCGCACGTTATCCGGAACGTGTTTTTCGATGCGGTGTCCGCCGATCCCTTCTTTGCGAGCTACACCTGCCGCAAGAACAAGATGCTGACGGCGCAGAAGGACCTGCTGCCGTATCTCGGCGTCTACGTCATCGACGAGACCATGCTTCCCGATGGCGACGGCAACGCGGGCGAGGTCCGCTTCATTCACGCGCTCCGCATCGGTTTCTCGGTCTTGGCGGCGAACAATGACCAGGACGCGCTTGAGGCGCAACTGGACGCTGCCTACTGGCGGATCATGAACCGGCTGTGGCCGGACGAGTACATCATGAACCTGCTGGACACGACGGACCCGAACACCGGGCAGCAGAACCCCGACAACACCAGGATCGAGAGCATCGAGCGCGGCGTGCGCCGCTATGTCTGGGGCAACGCCGCGTTCAACAACGAAACGGCGGTCGGCGAGATGCAATACGACATCACCTGCCGTCATCGCACCTATTGGTCGCCGATCATCCCCGACGATCTGCTGACCATCGATCTCAAGACCGGCATCAAGCCTGGCGACACGCAGGACGAGATGGACCAGCGCCAGCAGCTGCACGCCACCTATCAGTTCGACCCGTCAAGCTTCAGGGCGAAGCGGGAGTTCAAGCAAAGGAGCAAGGGCCATGGCCGTTAGCAAGGCATCGCTGCGCGGGCTGCGCATGAACGAGCGACTGGAGAAGATGCGGGAAGCCAGCAAGGCGGCGCAGAAAACCGTCCGCGTCGCGCCCGCGAACGACGCCATGCGTCGGCTGTTGAAGCACCCGCACGCTGGCGGCTTTCCCAAGGAAGGCGGCGCGGAGTGGCCGGATGATCGTTTCACGAAGCGCCGGATCGCCGATGGCGACATCACGCGCGAGGAAGAGAAACCAGCTAGGCACGCGGACAAGCCGCCCAAGCACGCCGCCTGAGAGAGACCACCTTAGACAGCAGCAATGGCTGATGTCGAGTGCGTTGTTTATTGGCTGTTTGATGAACGATGCATTTGCCTGTGGCGACATGGCTATATCGGGATCACCAGCAATTGGAAGAAGCGACTACAGCGACATCGACGTAACGGAACGTTCCCGGTCGGATTTGGCTGGAAGGTCCTATTCCGCGGGCCGAAAAGCGTGTGTCGCAAATTGGAATGGCAATTGCGGCCGACGCGCGGCATCGGATGGAACCGTGCTGCTGGTGGCGGGCTTGCGCGCCTTGGCTATCGGGCGACCGAAACTGCAAAGCAGAACATGCGAGAGGCGGCGAAAGGAAGGCCGCCCGTTTCAGATGAAACGCGCGATAAGTTGCGACAGCGCATGATCGGCACGACCAATAAGGGGCGTATCGGTCAGCAAAAATCAGACGAAGAAAGGGCCAAGATCGCTGCGGCTACCAAGGGCAAGCCTAAGAGCGATGAACATCGGCGCAAGATGTCAGCGCGGATGATTGGAAACGAAATTCATCTCGGCCATTCGCACAGCAACGACACGAAACAGCGCATCGGAGCAAAGAAGACCGGCATTCCGATCCATTCGGAAGAAGAAAGGCGGAAACGTGCCGAACGTTGGAGGGGCAACAGTCTCACCAAAGGTCAACCGTGGTCTGCTGCGCGAAGGCTCGCGTGGCTTCGAAGCAAGGAGGCATAGCCGTGCCCATCTCGTTCGCTCAAATTCCTCAAAACATCAAAGTGCCGCTCTACTGGGTCGAGGTCGATCCCAGCATGGCCGGGCTGCCGACGATCAATCTGCGCGCGCTGCTGGTCGGCGTCGCCATTGGCGGGACCGCACCTCACGATATCGCAGTGCCCATCGGCAGCCAGGCCCAGGCCGACGCGCAGTTCGGTGAAGGCTCCGAGCTGTCGCGCATGTTCAAGGCCTTCTTCGCCAACAACTTCGCCAACGAGGTCTGGGGCCTGCCGATGACCGAGCCGACCGGCGCATCGGCGGCCACGGGCGCTATCGTCATCACGACCGCGCCGACTGAAGCTGGCACCATCCATCTCTACGTCGCGGGCGACTATGTCCCGGTCAACGTGCTGACGACCGACACGCCCACGACGATTGCGCAAGCGATTGCTGATGCGATCAACGCCGACACTGCGCTGCCGGTCACGGCGGCGGCGGCGACGGGCACCGTGACGCTGACCTCGGTCTTCAAGAGTGTCAACGCCAACGAGATCAACGTCTCGCTGAACTATTACGGCTCAACGGGTGGCCAGCAGACGCCGGTCGGCCTCGGCATCACCTTGCCCGCGACTGGCTTCCTGACGGGTGGTACCGGCACGCCGCTGTTCACAACGGCGATCACCAACCTGGGCGACGAACCGTTCGAATATGTCGCGATGCCGTACACCGACAGCAATTCGCTGTTCGAGTGGGACCAGGAATACGGCTTCACCGACCAGGGCCGCTGGGGCTGGCAGCGCGAGCTGTTCGGCCATGTCATCTCGGCGAAGCGCGGCACCTATAGCGCGCTGCTCACGTTCGGCGACACCATGAACAGCGGCGTGGAGTCCATCATGGGGTTCGAGGTCGCCAGCCCATCCCCGTCCTTCGAATGGGCGGCGGCCTATACGGCCAAGACGCAGCGCGCCTTCATCAATGATCCGGCTCGGCCCCTTCAGGCGCTGTCGCTCAACCAGATCAAGCCCGCGCCGATCCATCAGCGGTTTGACTTCATCGAGTTGAACTCGCTGGCGTCCAACGGCATCGCAATCCAGAAGATCGGGTCGGATGGGCAGCCGATGATCGCCCGAGAGCAGACGACCTACCAGCTCAACCTCTATGGCCAGCCGGACGACGCCTACGAGCTGATGACCACGCTGGCGACGCTGGCGAAGCTGCTGCGCAACCAGAAGGCCGCGATCACCTCGAAATTCCCGAGGCACAAGCTGGCCAACGACGGCACCAAGTTCGGGCCCGGCCAGGCTATCGTCACCCCCGGCATCATCAAGGCCGAGCTGATCAACCAGTATCAGCAGGATATGTACGACGGCCTGGTCGAGGATCTGGTCAACTTCAAGCGCAACCTCCAGGTCGAGCGCGACCCGAACCACCCGAACCGGGTCAACGTGCTGTACCCGCCCGACCTCATCAACCAGCTCCGCATCTTCGCGGTGCTCGCGCAGTTCAGGCTGCAGTACGACCGGGGCATCGACACCCAGATCATCGGCCAGCCGCAGCCGCCGTTCAACGCGGCGTCAGGCGCTTCCTAACCCACCCTCACATCACCGGTCAGACCAATCGCGCCAACCGACGCGGCCTTTGGTGCTGGCTGATCGAAAGGAGACTGATCAATGGCACAGAGGATTGCAGGCATTGCGTTCCTCACTGTCGATGGGACGCAGTTGGCGCTGCGCGGCAACTTCACCGTCTCACCGTCGCCGGTCGAGCGCACCATGATCGCTGGCCAGGACGGCGTGCACGGCTATCAGGAGCTGCCGCGCGTGCCGTACATCGAGGGCGATCTGTCGACCATGCCGGGCTTCTATCTGGAGGACCTGCTCGCCGAAACGGACGTGACCGTCGTCGCGCAGCTCGCCAACAACATGCAGTACATCCTGACCGGAGGGACCTGCAAAGGCGGCTTCGAAAACAACACGCGCGACGGTCAGGTGCGCGTGCGCTGGGAGGGCGTCACCTGCCAGGAGGTTAGCCTCGCATGAACCCGCAGCCGAAACGAGAAGGCTTCATTGACGAGCGGCCCGCCATGAAGGTCATCGACGCCGAGCCGCTGCCGCAGGCGGAAGCCAAGCCGTCGCGCTCGATGCCTGCGCCCGAGGTCGAGCCGTCGCCAGCCGACCTGCCGCCGCTGTGGCAGGATGAATGGCCGCTCACGGTGAAGCTGCTGAACAAGCCCATCCACAATAACAAGGGCGAGAAGATCACGGAGATTTCGCTGCGCGAGCCCCGCGCGGGCGACATCAACCGCTACGGCAACCCGGTCCGGATCAACCAGGACGGCGACGTGGTCTGGGACGAGCGCAAGATGACCTACATGATCGCGGCGCTTTCGGACATTCTCGCGCCCTTCATCGAGGACATGCATCCGCGCGATTGGAACACCTGCGCGATGAAGCTGCGAAATTTTTTTCTGCCCGATCCACGGGCCTGGTAGGCGACGAGGACGAGATCATCCTCGACTGCTACCGCCTAGCTCGCTGGTACCACGTCAGCCCAGAAGTTTTCCTGTCGATGCCGTTTAGCGACGTTCGCATCCATCTGGAGCGCACCGCGACGCTGGACCGCAGGCAGCAGCCCCCGAAAGACGATGACTGATGCCCACTGAGCAGGAGGAGCTGAAGCTTATCGTCTCGCTGGTCGACAATGCGTCGGCTGGCCTCGACAAGATCGTCGAAAAAACAAAGGAGATGGGAGGGCCGCAGGTCAAGGAAGCCCACGAGAAGATGCGGCGTGGGACCGAGGAGCTGAACAAGGCCTTCAAGGAGATCACGGGCGGCTTCGGGGACGCCTTCAAGGCGCTCGGCTCATTCCGGGGCGGCCTGGTTGCTGGCGCTGGCGGCCTGGCGCTGTTCGGCGTCGAGATGACGCGGCAAATCGGCGAACTGAAAAAGTGGGCCGAGGAGCTGCGCGGCGTCAGCCAGGCGGCGCGGCAGATCGGCGTCGATCCTGCGTCGATGAAAAACATCATCAGCCAGTTCGAAGCCATCGGCGTCAGCGCGGAGCAGACCAAAGCCAATCTCGGCACCATGGCCGAGGCGGTTGCCAATCTCAACCGCACCGGTAGCTCGTTGCGTCGCGAGCTGCAGCACATGGCAGGGCCGAGTCCGCAGTCGCAGCAGGCCATGCGCGAGCTGCTCGACAACATCGTCAACGCCAGGACCGAAGAGGAGCGATACAACGCTGTCGTCTCGGCTCGTGCCAACATTCTGCGGCACGCCCTTGAGGAAGGCAAAACGCTTCAGGAAGCGACCCAGCGCGCGAACGAATTCGCCTCGCACTTCTGGGACAGGACCATGGCGAACATGGACAAGCTCAACGGCTTGTCGGCAGAAGACCGGCGCATCCAGGACGAGCGCATCAAGCAGGCGGAAAAGCTCGCCAACCTTACGGGACAGATCAGCGGCGAATGGGCCGACATCGTCGAGGATCTGAAGGCCCCGTTCCTCGACCCCGCGATCAAGGCCGCAGAGAAATTCCTGGCGATCAGCAAGGAAATCCACGAGTGGCTGAAGAAGAATTACGACCTGGCGAAGCCCGACGAGGCCAAAAAGTCGATCCAGGACACGTTCGGCAAATTCCGGGGACCGCTCCAGCTCGGCACGCCGCAGGCCGAGGCGCAGAAGAAGACGACCGAGGAAAACACCGAGGCGCAGAAGCAGCTGAAGCAGTCGAACGACGCGCTGATCGATGCGCTCAAGAGCGGCTTCATGCCGATGAGCTACACGGGCGGCGGCGTCGGGCGCAATCCGATGCTGCAGAACGCCAGCTTCACGACGGGCGGCGACGGCGGCTTCAGTTATGGCGGCGGCGGCGGTTACGGTCCCTTCGGCGGTGGGCGCGGCTTCGATGCTGGCGGCGGCCGCAGCTACGGAGGCAGTAACTCGGGCGGCGGCTATCGCGGCGGCGGCGGCCCGCCTTATGGCAGCGACACGGGCGGCGAGACGGGCGCCCCGCAGAGCGGCCCCGCAGGCGATCCCAGCGTGCCGTCCGACATCCTGGCCAAGGCGCGCTCTGTTGCTCTGCACGGCGGTCCCGGTGCCGTCGAGAAGTTCATGGCCAGCCAGGGCTTTCCCAAGGCAGGCAGCTGGTGCGGCGAGTTCGCGGCTTCCGTCGTCAAGTCAGTCGGCGGCACGCCACCGAAGGGCGCGGCGGTCGCATCGAACTGGCGCAATTGGGGCACGCCGGTCGCACCAGGGGACGTGAAGCCCGGCGACATTGCCGTTGCTGATCGCGGCGTGCGAACGGGCGCGACTGGCAGTCACGTCACCATCGTTGAGGACGTCAACAAGAAAGCTGGAACGTTCACCGGCCTCGGCGGCAACCAGGGACGCGGTTTCGAGTCCCAGTTTGCGCTGAAGGGTTACAGCTTCCGCCGCTCGACGGGCGAAATGCCGAACGGGCAGACGGCAGGGCCTGGCACGGGCGCTGGCGCTGGCGGCACGCCAGCAACGGCGGACGGCGCGCACGGTGCTGGCGGCGTTGCCGATCAGCGCGCCTCGATGATGGCCGAGGTCAACCAGGACCCCGCCACCAAGCAGCTGCTGTACCGGATGATGCGCTCCGAGGGCGGCGGCGCTCCAACAGTCGAGGCGCTGTTCAATCGCACGCAGATGATCCGGCAGAAGGTGCCGGGGTACAAGATCGGCGACGAGCTGCGGAGCGGCTTCTACGGCCCGATCAACAGGGGGCAAACTGGCGGCGGTCTCAGCGACGCCGAACAGGCGAAGTACGACAAGACGCTGGCCGAAGTTGTCGGCGGCAGCGACTACATCAAAGGCCGCACCAACCAGGGCATGGCGTCCGATCCCGGCGCGGGCCTTCCGGGTCGCGTGCCGGTGCCGGGCTCGCATGAGGTTTACAATTATTGGGAAGGCCGACGCAAAGGCGTCAACTTCTCGACCGCCGACAGCGCGCGGTTTGCGCGCGAGCAGCTCGACAGGCGGATGGCCGCGACCAACAAGGTCGAGGGCTCGGGCAAGATCAGCGTCGATGTGAATGCGCCGAAGGGCACCACGGTCGGCGCTGAGGGCAAGGGCATCTTCAAGGACGTGGAAATCAACCGGCAAACCCAGATGGAGCCTGCACGCAAAGGCCCTGAGACGCTTTCGATATGACAACCATCTTCGACATCACACCGGGCAAGCCGAGTTGGCGCGACGATTGGGTTCGCGCGACCTACAACAATGCGCCGTTCCACTGTGAAGCCAACACGCGCGAGAGCGGACGGCGCATCGTCGAGCATCAGTTTCCGAAGAAAGAGTATCCCTACGCGGAGGACATGGGCCGCATGGCGCGGGAGTTCACCATCCGCGCCTACTGCATCGTCTATCCGCGCGATGATGACGACCTGTATCGCACCGACTATCGCAAGGTGCGCGACCGACTGATCGACGCGCTAGAGACCGAAGGGCCCGGCGTGCTGCAGCTGTCCACGCAACCCCCGCAAACGGTCGTCGTGAACCGCTATCGCATGACCGAGGAGGAGCGCTTCGGCGGCTTCTGCACGTTCGACATCACCTTTCTGGAGTACGGCATCGACCCGCTGTTCGATCCCGGACAAGAGGACACCCAAGCGACGGTCGCGAATGCCGCGCAAAATGTGCGCGACCAAGTGCAGCGCACGCTCGCGCCGCCGTCGCCATCCATCGGCACGGGATTGATCGAAGCATGAAACGCGCGGACGCGACCGAGGCGGCCCCGCTCGTGGATCGCATGCTGGCGACCCTGCTATCGTTTCTCCCGGCCAAGGGTCGCGCTGGCGTTGACGCGCGGACAGCCATCGGCGACGCCAGGGCGAACGCCTTCGGGCTGCTGATCGAGGATGCGATGGGGCCGCCGCTCGACGCCTGCTTCGACCAGGCACGGCAGGCAGGCATCACATGGCAGCAGCTGGAGAGCGTGCGTGCACAGCTCGGCCAGGAGACGCCGGTTACGCTGGGCGCGGCACTGATCCAGAATGCTGGCATCCGTCTGTGCCTGGCGACCGAGGCCTACATCATCGCTGCCATGACCTTCGTCAGCCGCCAAGAGGTCGATGCGATCAAGACCGCACTGTTCCAGCCGTTCCAGGACGCCGAGGAGATCGCCGCCGACGAGATGGATCAGATGACGTTCCAGGCGCTGATCACGCTGCACGGGGCGATCACTAACCATCTGGTGCAGACCGCGTTGCCGCTGCCGCGCATGCTGCAATATCAGTTCTTCTCGACGCTGCCGAGCCTGGTCATGGCTTACAAGCTGTACGACGACGCCTCGCGCGCCGATGAGCTGCGAGGCGAGAACAAGATCGTTCACCCCGCCTTCTGCCCGATGGTCGGCGAGGCGCTGTCATCGTGAGCGGCCTGACCCATGCCGAAGCCGACTGAAGTCGCCGTCCTCGTCGTCAACGGACGCAAATTCGAGGACTGGGAATTCGTCATGGTTCGCCGCAACTGGGGCGACTCCTACGCCTATTTCCAGTTCAGCGCGGCAGAGCGCGACCCGGTCTTCAAGCCTGGCGGTCCATTCCCCGACTGGCAAAAGCTGCAGTTCAAACCCGGCGATCTTTGCAGCGTCTATCTGGCTGGCTTCCTGGCAATCACCGGCTTCATCGAGGTGCGCCAGGTTGCCTATGACGCCTTCACCCACGGCGTGATGCTCATCGGCAAGAGCTACACGGCGCTGGGTGCAAAATCGAGCGTCGATACCAAGACCGGCAGCTTCGACAACAAGAACATCGTGCAGGTCGCACAGGAGGTCTGGGCCCCTTACGGCGCGGGCGTCAAGGTCATCGGCCAGGTCGATCAGACGCCGTTCGACAAGCTGCAGAACAACACTGGCGAGCCGGTCTGGGATTTCTGCGAGCGCATCGCTCGCGACCGGTGCGCGCGGCTGGCGTGCGACGCCTTCGGCAACTTCCTGCTGATCGGCGAGCATACCGGCAACGTTGTCGCGGGGCTGGTCGAGGGCAAGAACATTCTGGCCTGCCAGTGCATCATCGACTCGACGATGGTGTTCGAGACCTACGACGTGCGCGGCAGCTCCCAGGCGAGCGACGATCACAACATGACCGACGCCAGCGAGCAGCAAGCGGTCCAGAACACGAGCGTCCAAAACGTTCTCTACAGCAAGCTGATCACGCCGATTGAGGAGTCGGTGAAGTCGCAAGGCGAGATGAAGCTGCGGGCCGATTTCGAGCAGCGCATCCACGACGGCCAGCAAATCCAGGCGACCATCACCGTGCAGGGCTGGCTGCGCGAAGGCGTCGCGCTCTGGAGCGAGGGCGAGCACGTTCACGTCTACTCGCCGATGGCGATGCTCGACGAAGAGCTGGCGATCCAGCAGGTCATCTTCATGCAGGACGACAAGCGGGGCAGCATCACCGTGCTGACGTGCGTCAACCCGGCCTTCCTGAACGCGCATCCAACTTACAAAGTGGGGTAATAGAAATGCACCGCGCCACACCGCTCAACAGCTCGCTGCGCAGCTATTCCGCTGGCGGCGCTCGCGGGGTCGTCGATCAGGTCGATGACAGCAAGTTCCTGCAGGAGATGGCCGGAAACTTCATGCACAACGAGTCGCGCAAGGGCTGTGAGGCCCCGCAGAACTATGGTTTTACGTCCGTGGTGTTCGACGCCGAGAAGGACGCCCAGGGCAAGATCAAGTCCGCCGCAGAGCATTTCACCAGCTTCATGGGCGGCAGCCGCTCCTTCCCGGTCGCAATGATGGATGATCGCCGCCACCGGCTCTTTAAGCTGGATAAAGGCGACACCGCAATGTTTCGCGGGCGCGGCGACAAGCAGCAATTCCATTTGACGAAGGACGGGGGCTTCTGGACCGCGCCGCAGGACAAGACCGTGCGCATGCACCTGGTCCAGCAGGATAGCGAGAGCAACTCGACGATGGACCAGGGCGGCGGCTCATCGGGCGGCAGCTCGGCGGGCGGCAAAGCGGCGACGCGGGACGGGAGCGGCGGCTCAAGCGGCGGCGGCGGACAGCAAGGCGGCCAGCAACAGAAGCGCGGCCAGCAATCGCTCTACAAGGACGGCCAGAAGTCGCCGCTGTTCGTCGAGGTCACCAAGGACAAGACGCGGATGGGCGGCAACCAATGCCACCTCGCGCTCGCCGATGGCGACACGTACCTGCATTGCCACACGGACAAGCAGGTTTATGTCGGCGCGGAAGCGGGCAAAGCGTCCTTCGACTACCTGGTCACGCTATCGGGCCCGTGCGTCAACAGCCTCGGCAAGATCGGGTGAACCATGCCAGCGGGCTACAACGTCCCTGACATCCGGCTCGTCCAGAACAACGTCTTCCCGCAGTATTCGGTCACGGTCGATTGGTCGCTGCTGCCCGATGGCACGCTCGACGACCGGCAGGCGCTGGCGACCGCGATCATCGTCGCGCTAGGCACCAATGCGCTCGCCAGTCCGAACGATATCCTGCCCGATCCCGACTCCAGTGATCGGATGGGCTGGTGGGGCGACATGGACGCGCAGGCGATCTGGAACGGCTGGCCCATCGGCTCCAAGCTGTGGCTGTTGCGCCGCTCCAAGATCACCCCGGCCCAGGCGCGGCAGGGTTCGACCCTGGTAACGGTCGAGAACTACATCCGCGCCGCGATCCAGCCGTTCGTCGACCGCAAGATTTGCTCGGGCTTCGATGTGTGGGTGACGCGCGTCGACACGCAGCGCATTGACGCCTTGCTGCGCATTTATCGCGGTCCGCTGCCCGAGATCGAGCTGCGATACGCTGTCCTCTGGGATGCGATGGTGAACAGCTGATGCCGTGGTCAACGCCAACCCTGCGCGACGTTCGCTCCTTGGTCCGCGACGCGGTCAACGCCTCGCTGCCTGGTGCGGACGCGAACGTCCCGAACAGCGTGCTGCGGGTTCTCTCGGATAACCAGGGTGCGCTGTGTCACCTGACGCTGCAATATGTCGACTGGCTGTCGCTGCAGCTCTTGCCCGACACCGCCGAGACCGAATGGCTCGATAGACACGGGCAAATCTGGCTGGTCAACGCGGACGGTTCGACCGGCCGGAAGATGGCGACGCTCTCGACCGGGACTGCGCAATTCCAGGGCCTGGTTGACGGCACCGTCATTCCCACCGGCACGCAGCTGCAGAGCGCGGTCGGCTTGCCCGTCGATTTCAGCTCGCCGAACACCGTGGTGATGTTCGAAACGCTTGAGGACATCACCACGTCTGCGAGCGTGCCCGTGACGGGCAACATCCGGGCGGTGGACGCAGGATCGTTCGGCAATCTGCCGGACGGTTCCTCGCTGTCGATCACGCCCAGCATTCCAGGCGTCAGCAGCGTTGCCTTCGCCTATAACGTGACGGGCGGCACCGACACCGAGACCGACGACGAGCTGCGCGCCCGCATCCTTCAGCGCATCCGCAACCCGCCGATGGGCGGGGCGCAGGCCGACTATGTCTCTTGGGCGTTGGCCGTCCCTGGCGTCACGCGGGCCTGGGCCAATGTCGAGCAAGGCATCGGCACCATGACCGTTCGCTTCATGATGGACGATCTGCGCGCCGACAACGATGGCTTCCCTCTGCAGCAGGACATCGCCACGGTAGGTGCCTATCTCGACAAGATGCGGCCAGTCACCGTCAAGGACTGCTTCGTCGCCGCGCCGATCAAGTATTTCCTCGATCTGACGATAGCGGCTCTCAATCCGAACACCGACGAGTGCAAGGCCGAGATCGAAGCGCAGCTCAAGGACATGCTGTTCCGGATGGCCGCGCCTGGTCAGACGATCTACTCGGCGTGGATCAGCGCAGCGATGATGCAGGCCCCGAGCGTGATCTCGTTCGATCTCGTCACCAACAACGATTTCGTCATGCCCAACATCGGCACCATGGCGGTGCTTGAGACAATCCTTTACGAATAGGAGTGCGCTGATGAGCGACCGGCATATCCGCCGTGCCGGAAGTGACTATCGTGACGCCTTTCTCGAACTGCTGCCACAGGGCCAGGCGTGGCCGAAGCATTCCATTGATAGTGTGCTCTGGCAGGCCTGCGACGGGCTGAACAATTACTGGGGCTATGTCGACGGGCGGGCTGCCGATCTCCTGGAGACCGAGAGCGATCCGCGCAAGACCGTCGAGCTGCTGCCTGATTGGGAGCGCAACTGGGGCCTGCCTGATCCCTGTTATAGCGCGCCGCAGACGATAGCCCAGTGCCATGCCGCACTCGTCGCGCGAATGACGCTGTACGGCTCGCAGTCGCGAGAGTTCTACATCAGCTTCGCGGCCTTCCTCGGCTACACGATCACCATCACCGAATATCGGCCGTTCATGGTCGGCATCGACGCTTGCGGCGATAATCGCGTCTATGGCGATGGCACCTTCATGCAAGATGCGTGGGGCCGCCCGATCCTCAATCCGAACGGCACGCCAGTCGCAGACGGCGAGCTAAGCGAGTGGCCGAACTACGGCCTCGGGCCGCCTGAGAACCGCTACTACTGGACAGTGCACGTCCACCAGGCCGACCTGCATTGGTTCAGGTGCGCAAGCGGCCAGTGCGGCGTCGATCCGCATCTGCGCATCGGTCGCGCCCAGGACCTTGAGTGCATCCTGGACCGCTGGAAGCCCGCGCACACCGAGATTGTCTACGACTATTCTGGCCTGACGCCTGGCGACCCGATGGCGGGCACGCCTTAAAGGACCGACCACAAAATTGAAAGCCTACGTCTACGCTATCGTTGTCGATGGCGTGATCCGCTATGTCGGCAAGGGCTCGGGTGGCCGCGCACGCGCGCACATGCGTATCGTTAGAAGCATCGCGCGTCGGCGCGCGGCAGGCGAACTGGTTCAGGCGAGTTATTTCTACAACCGCCTGACCAAAGCATGGCTTGCCGGTGCCGAGATCGAAGAACGCATGCTGATTTCCGGCCTCGATCATGAGGCTGCGTTTCAGGCAGAAATCGAGACGATAGCGTCGTTTCCGAGCGATCAGCTCTGGAATTTCTGGCCAGGCGGCGAAGGTAGCTCGAAGGGCTACGCCAAGAGCGAGCAGCAGCGACGAAAGATTGCCGAGAGCAACAAGCGTACGTGGGCGGATGAGGGCTTGAGAAGCCAGCACCGCGAACGATCCAAAGTCCATTGGCTTCGACCGGAATATCGCGAGCGCGTTCTGATCGGAAGAGCGGCGACAGATGCCACACCGGAGAGCAGATCGAAGCGCTCCGCAGCAGCAATAACTCGATGGGCAGACCATCATTTCCGCGCTCAGATCAAACAAGCCAATTCGTCCGATCAGCATCGCATGAAGCGCAGCCTTGCGGCCAAAGCAGGCTGGTCCAGGCGGCGGTCGCGCAGTCAGATGGGAGGCGACAATTCAGTATATTCAACCCTATGGCGTTTCTGATCCGAACGCGCCGTATATCAACGGAAATCCCGCGACCGGCACGCAGGGCTCGATCCCGCCAGCGGCGAGCATCGAATATCCGCAGCGCGAGATCGTTGCGCTGATCAGCGACGGCGGTCTCACCCCGGACAACGCCGACCTCACGCAGCTTGCCCAGGGCGTGCAGGGCGGCAAGCTCAACTACGCGCTCGATGCTGGAACGGCGAATGCCTATCAGGTGACGCTGACACCGGCACCGACCGCGTTGCGCGCCGGTCTCGTCGTGCGGATGAAGGTGGGCAATGCGCCGACCGGGCCTTCGGTGCTCAACGTCAACGCGCTTGGCGCAAAGCCGATGAAGAAGCGCGGCAATAAGGACATCCAGAACGGTGACTTCGCCGCCAATGACGTCATTGAGCTGGTCTACGACGGCGCCGTGTTCTTCCTCATCGGCGCAGATAGCGTCACGATGCTGGGTGCATCGCTGGACTACTACGTCTCCAACAGCGGCAGCGACACGCTCAACGACGGCCGCTCACCCGGCTCGCCCTTCGCGACCATCCAGCACGCCATCGCGGTCACACAGAGCTTCAACCTCAACGGCTACACGGTCAACATCCACGCCACCAACGGTGTCTACACCGGGCCGATTAACGCCCCGCTGATGAACGGTTCTGGCGCGGTCAACATCATCGGCAATGAGACGACGCCTTCGGCGGTGCAGCTTGTCAGTTCGACCGGCACCGCGATCGTGTTCTACGGCCCCGGCTACACCATGGCCGGCTTCAAGGTGAGTTGCAGCGGTGTCACGGCCGGCAGCGGCGATCCCGGCAACGGCGTGTGGGCGCACGGCAACAACGGCGCGGTGACCCTTCGCAACATGGAGTATGGGTCTGTTCTCGCCGGGCAAGTCGTTGCCACCGATGGCGGCTCAGTGGGGTTGACCGGCAACCACACCATCTCTGGCGGCGGTGCTTGGCACTTCTGGTGTCAGGTCAACTCGCTCATCATTCTGGACCCGGTCAACCCGCCGACTTGGAACATCCCGGCCCCTGTCACTTTCTCCGGACCGTTCTGCAACGTCACCATGCTCGGCGTGTGGGTCAACAAGATGGGCACGATCACCGGCTACGCCAACGTGACCGGCAAGAAGTACGACGCCGAAATGAACGGCATCATCTCCACCGGAGGTTCCGGCATCAACCACTTCCCTGGCACCGTTGCAGGCACAACGGGCACAGGCGGACAATACGGTTAGGAGCGCACGGCGATGGCAATCTACAACCCTCAAAACTGGTGTTGGCTCGCTGACGACGGGCGCATCTTCGCAAGCGCGCCGCAGACGATCATCGCGGCGGACGATGCCGACTACACCGCTTGGCTTGAAGCGGGCGGCTCACCTACGGGCTGGCCGCGCGATCTTGCTGGCAACCAGACCGACGATGCCTTGCAGGAGGTGCTGCAGCCGTTCGACATCTTCGTGACGCTGGAAGCCTATGCCGCCAACGTGCGGTGGAAGACGGAGACCACAAGCCTTGTTGTCAACGGCTACGTGGTCGGCACCGATGACCGCTCCAAGCTGATGATCATCGGCTCACGCATCGCAGCAGAGAACGACCCGCAATTCACGACCGACTGGGTGACCGAAGACGGCAGACTGGTGCCAATCGACAAGCACCAGATGATCGCACTGTCGGATGGCGTGCAGGATCACATCAGAGCGCTTTTCGATATCTACTCACAAGTTAAGGCCGGTATCGACGGCGGTACGATCACCACGCATCAGCAGATCGATGACGCCTTCGCGAACGTGCCGCTTTCCAAGAAGCTCAAGAACGTATTCAAACCGGCAGCCGCCAAAAAATGACCACCGTCACCATCAGCACCGAGAGCGACGCCGACTTCCGCCGCGCGTTCGTCTACCAGACAGTGGATGGAACGCCCATCGATCTGACGGGCTGGACGTTTCACATGATGCTGCGGCCTCACGTCGAGGATGCCACCGTGTCGATTGAACTGACGACCGAGAATGGACGCATCGTCCTGGTCGATGCCGTCAACGGCAAGTTTGAACTGATCGTCCTGCAAGCCGACTTGGAGCAGCTCGCGGCGCTTGAGTACCAGCAATCGTTGATCGCGAGCAAAGCGGGCGCGCAAATCCGTATCTGGCGCGGGACCTGGGCTCATAGCATGGGACCGTCGCGATGACCGATGTCGTTGTCAGAGCCGATGATGATGTGCTCGTCATGCAGGACGAGGATGACGTTGAAGTCATTCTGGCGGACCCGGTTTCGATCATCGAAGTGCGAGAGCAAGGCCCGCCCGGTCCCGTAGGGCCGCCCGGTCCTCCAGGCACTACAGGCGCACCCGGACCCAAGGGCGATCAGGGCGACAAGGGCGATCAAGGCGATCCGGGGCCGCAAGGCGCTGTAGGCCCGCAAGGGCCAAAGGGCGACAAGGGCGACACAGGCGCTGTTGGTCCTGCTGGCCCTCCCGGACCGGTGCCGGAAGCGCCGACAGACGGCATCACCTATGGGAGGGTGAGCGCGTCCTGGGCGCAAGTGCTGCCGATCGGCGGTGGCACGCTGACCGGCAATTTGGGCATGGCTTCGGCTGCGCCCACGATAACGATGAGCAAGGCATCGGGAAGTGCGGGCGCAAATTGTTCGATCCAAGGCTCTACCGGTGGCGCTTCACGTTGGATCATGGAGCTTGGCAATGCCTCAGCGGAGAGCGGCGGCAACGCGGGCAGCGATTTCGACATCATTCGTTATAATGATGCCGGTGCGGTTCAGGACGTGCCCTTCAAGATCAACCGTTCGACAGGCAACATCATCACGACCAAAGACGTGAATGCCGGTGGCGGTGTGATTGCAAACAGCGGCAGTCTTGTCGCGCAAGCGCAGCCTACAGGCAACTGCCACACGTGGTACAACGATGAGAACGCGAACAATAAGGTTTTGACATATTGGGAACGTAGCACGTCAAAATTTCACGTTCTTATGGGAAGTCAGGATTGGCAATTTCAGGGCGGCGGACAATTTCAAAGCGCCCTCGGGTACGTCTGCAAGGCGGGCTTCTCCGGCGCGTACGGCGGCAACAGTTTTAATTTCTACTACAATGCCGGATCGTTACAGGCATGGGTCGATGCCACCAATCTGGGCAACGTCTCCTTCATATCGGACTATCGCGTCAAGAAGGACGTGATCGACCTCCCCAGCATGTGGTCAACCGTCAAGAAACTGCGGCCTATCAAGTACACGCAGGCAGAGTTCACGCCACCGGCTCAACTGGAGCACAACGCCAAAGCGCGATCCGAAGGTCAAGAGTTCAGCGACGCCCCGATGTTCGCTGCCGACGACATCGAGCGTTGGGGCTTTCTCGCGCACGAGCTTCAAGGGACCACAGTCGAAAGCGTCGCGAATTGCGAGAAGGACGCGCCCGACGCGATCCAGTCGCCAAACCCTTGGACCGTGATCGCAGCGCTGACCAAGACCCTGCAGGAAGCGCAGGCGCGCATCGAGGCGCTGGAGGCCAGGTTGGCGTGACTTAAAAACAAATCCTCCCGGCCTAGGCCCCGCTTCGGCGGGGCCTTTTTTATTTGACCACTCGCAAGTGCCCACGGCGAACCTGCTCGACCGCTTCGGCATGCATCGCCTCGGCTTCATCCCAGGTTGTCGCTCGTCACGGACTCAGCGGACATCGACCGGCCGACAATTCCCGCTGAATCGGTCGAAACTGACCCTGAACGGACCTCGACGCTCGATTAGCCTGGCCCCGCCGCGCCACTACCCTCAAGCCCAACGGTCAACCCAATGGAACCATCGGCACGCAGAGCAATTCAACCGCCAGTGGCCCCTTTTGATTTGAGAATGCAAAGATGAGGAGGACAACATGCCGAACGGGTATTGGATCGGGCGCATCGATGTGATCAGACCCGAATACACCAAAGCCTACGGCCCCGCCCTCACGGCGGTGCTCCGCAAATACGACGCGAAATTCCGGGTGCGCGGCGGCACCTTCGAGGCGGTGGAGGGCAAGGCGCGCGAGCGCAACATCGTGATCGAGTTCAAGGACTACGAAACCGCGCTCGCCTGCTACCGCTCCCCTGAATACACCAAGGCGAGGGAACTGCGCGCGGGCGCCGTGGACATCGATATCATCGTGATCGAAGGCTACGACGGCCCGCAGCCCACGGATTGAGCCCCGCTTTGGCGGCGCGCACCACGCAGCCTGATATTTTGCCTCCGTAGGTCGTTCACATCGCCGAAAGTCTCCTTCTGGGCCCCAAGCGGCGGTCGGGGGATGTGTGCTATTCCGCCGCTGTTAGAGGAGAAGCAGACATCCGGCGAAGGGGCTAAGATGACGGCTCATGACCCATCTCGGTCGTTCGGCTCTAGCGTGCATTACTCGGGAAAAGTGCCAAAGATATAGACCGCACCGCGCATAAGATCGGGGCTTGGACCTATTGCGGCGAACCATTTCAAATAGATGTCAAGAATTTCGGGGCTGCTGTAAAGTTGAGAGAGACCTTTATTGACAGCGAGCCGGAAGGCCGAGTCGCCACGTGGCAAAGCTATCGCGTAGGGTTCGTAAGACAGGTTCTCTGGAAGCATCTTATACGTTGACGCATCGGCATTCTGGGCGCCGATCAGTAGGAGCTTATCGCTGGCAAATCCATCGACCGCTCCGTTCTCCAGCTCCGCCATACCCTCTTGCCGGTCCTTGACCCGGACCAGCGAGGTTTGAAGCTGACGTCGCTGCAATTCCCTTTTAAGTGCGATTTCATTCGTCGTTCCGGCAATCACGGCAATCTTTTTGCCGCCCAAGTCTCCAATACTAGAAACTCCCGAACTTGTTCGAACCAACACACCAGTATTTTCCATGAAAACAAAGCTCGAAAAGTCTACCTTCGTCATCCGCTCAAAAGAAACGGTAGATGAACCGCATTCCATGTCGGCCAACCCGGTAGCAACCGCATCAAACCGGCTTTGGGTCTCAACGGGCACCCACGCGATTGTAAGCTTGGCGTTTAGTTGCAGCTCGAGGGAGTGGACAACAAATTTGCAGAGATCGACCGTATAACCGTCAGGCTGCCCCTGTACATTCACGAAGGAAAAAGGCTTTGCGTCATTTCGGTGCGCGAGCTTTACAACCTTGGTTTCGCTAATCTGCTTTAGCCGTCCTTCCAAGGTTTGAGCCAGGGCGGCGTCGCCATAGGAGGCCATGACGACCGCAAACAGAAGAAGGCGACGCATGTTACTGCTCCCCAAGAAAGTGCCGATCGCTCGATACAGCCTCAACCACCCAGCCGCAGCGAAGATTAGCACGGCGCTGCCAACAACTCCGAATCTGGCCCGCAAGCAGCGGCCGGGGGGTGTCCCTATTCCGCCGCTGTCAGCGGGTAAGCAGACATCAGGCGAACGGGAAAAAAAATGACGCGAGTGACCCACCACCGCTGACATAAGATGCGGTTTGCTGCGGCGCATGAGTCCGGTCCTGGGCCCTTCGCGACATATTGCACCGCCATACGATCCTGGCCGCTAACGGAGCATAGCGGAAATCGTCAGTTCGCCGCCCATTGCAGCGGGCAACGCTCGTGATCCATAGCGACCACAGGAGCGCTGCGAGTCGCCGTCAACCATTTCCACGGCATCATTGAATCCCCGGCATCCCAATGGCAGGTTGTGCGCGTTTTCGCTGCGCTGAGGGCGTCCTCCTTCAAATCGGACAAGATCAGACAAACCCGTTCTATCGCCGTCGTGCCGCATGGTGCTTTTTGACAGCCAAGACCACAGCCGAGGCGGGCAACCAACTGGAGAGGTGAACGGTCGACGCTCCGATTACGGAAGTGCCTGACGGCGCGTAACGCGCGGGTACTGCAACGATGCGCCTCATGATGCGATCATCGATTAAAATTCGTCCACCATCGGGTGAATCTCCTTGGATTTGTCCGGTCGCTGCGCCGACAAAGGATACAATTGGCCGCTGACGGGACGAGGCGCAACTCGTGTTGGCCGATTTTGGAGAAAGACCTTGAGTGGAGAGCGGGTCGAGCGCCGCCTTGCGGCCATTCTTGCGGGGGACGTCGCGGGCTATTCGCGGTTGATGGGCCTGGATGAAGAAGGCACGTTGGCCGCGCTCAAGGGCCACAGACGCACGGTCGTCGATCCCAAGATCGCGGAGCACCGCGGACGCATCGTCAAGACGACGGGCGACGGTATGCTTGTTGAGTTTGCCAGTATCGTCGACGCCCTACGCTGTGCTGTCGATATCCAGCGTCAAATGGCCGAGCGCAATGTCCGGGTTCCGCCGGAGCGCCGCATCGAGTTTCGCATCGGCCTGAACGTGGGCGACATCATCATTGACGACAAGGACATCTATGGCGACGGCGTCAATATCGCGGCGCGCCTGGAAGCCCTGGCGGAGCCGGGAGGCATCTGCGTCAGCCGCATTGTGCGCGACGAGGTGCGCGACAAGCTTCATTTTTCGTTCGAGGACATGGGCGAACACCAGGTCAAGAACATCGCCCGGCCGGTGCCGATCCATCGCGTTCGGTTCGATACACCGGCCAACGAGGTCATCGAGGCAGCGCTGACCACGACCCGATCGGCACGGCCAGCGAAGCAGAAGCCGTCAATCGCGGTGTTGCCGTTTGCGAGTATGAGTGGCGACGCCGAACAGGAGTATTTCTCAGAGGGCATCACCGAGGAGATCATTACCAACCTGTCGCATTACCATTCATTTTTTGATATCTCGCGCAGCACCTCCTTTACCTACAAAGGTTTGGGAGTAGACGTCGGCAAGGTGGCTCGCGAGCTCGGCGTGCGCTACGTGCTCGAAGGCAGCGTGCGGCGGGTCGTCAATCGCGTCCGCATCTCCGCACAGCTGATCGAGGCGGCGACTGGTCATCACTTGTGGGCGGATCGCTACGATCGCGAACTGGCGGATGTCTTTGCCCTTCAGGACGAGATTGCCCGGAGCATTGCCTGCGCTATCGAGCCCGGCATTATTGCGGCCGAGATCCGGCAAGCGCGGCGCAAGGAACCAGATCAGCTCGATGCCTGGGACCGGACCATACGAGCCCATTGGCATATCCGTCGCTTCACGCGTGAGGACATGGCGGAGGCGCGCCGCCTGGTGACTGAAGCCATCTCACTGGACCCGGCAAATTCGATGGCATATGCCGATCTCGCCTTTGCTCGGCATTTCGAGGCGGTGTTCGGCTGGGGCGACGGGCCGATCGAGTCGCATACCCGGCTCGGCGAAGCGGCGCGGAAAGCGGTCGCCACCGATGACAGCGACGCAATGGCGCATACGGCGCAGGCGATCTTCGAGCTATTTTCCGGTCGTCACGAAGAGGCCCGGCGACGCCTCCATCGTGCCCTTAACCTCAATCCCAATTCGGAGTTCGCCCGCGGCTATCTTGGTGTAAGCCATGCGTTCGGCGGCGATTATGAGATTGCCTTGCAGCACTTGGAGGAGGCGATCCGCCTCAGCCCGCGAGGCTTGCTAGTGGTCATCTGGCATCTCTGCAAAGGCTGGGCCGCATTGCTGGCCGAACGGTACAAAGAGGCGGTGGAGTTCACAGAACTCGCCCGTGAAGCGAATCCCGAGTTTCCCGACATTTACGTGGTCCTGGCTTCTGCCCATGGACATCTAGGCAGTCATACAGCGTCTCGTTCCGCGCTGGATCAGTTGCTGTATCGTATGCCTGGACTAACAGCGAGCGATGAGCGCCTTGTTCGGCCGTTCGCGCGAGCGGCCGATCGAGAGCGGTTCATCGAGGGTCTTCGCAAAGCGGGGCTAACCTCCGATTCGGAAAAAGTCGTTGACGGGTCCGGCGCTTGCGGAGACGACTCACAGATCGACGACGCTCGCGGCCATCGTCGACGCGCAAGCCGTCCTAACTACAATCTTCCCATCAACCTCGAATCGGGGAGAGCATTTGGCCTCGCGGTCCCACCAACTCTCGTCCCCAGCGCTGACGATACGATCCACTAAAGGTGCTGTTTGCCGCGGTGCATGAGTCCGGAAGTGGCCTGAAGGAGCGGTTGGAGGATATCTGCTATTTCGCCGCTGTTGGGGCGTAAGCAGACATGCGGCTGACGGGCCGACGACGCGAGTGCCCCCTAACCAGACTCGGTTTGAAGGGCGACTAGTCGCTTTCGTAACGCCGCCATGCGCCGGGACTTGCACCAACCTGTCGCTTGAAAACGCGCGTGAAGTGGGCTTGGTCAGTAAAACCGCAGACCAGCGCAAGTTCAGCGAGTGGCAAGCGTGAGGTTAGCAGCAATTCCTTGGCCTTTTCGATGCGCCTTTGCAGCAGCCAACGGTGTGGGGGCATGCCGTTCGATTGCATGAATGCGCGGGAAAAATGACTTGCCGAAATTCCACAAACTGCAGCGAGAGTATTCAGGGAGAGCGAGCCGTTAAGATTGGCCTCAAGCAGTTCTTCGACGCGCCGCTGCTGCCAGGGCGCGAGCCCGCCCCGCGATCTTCTTGGCTGCGCGGACCCGCCATGCTCCACTATCAAGTGTAGTGCCGCCGCCGACAACACGTGGTCAAGAAATAGCAGACTAACCTCATCAGGTCTGTCGAACCCAGGCACCAACGAGGCGGCGAGATGGGCTATTGTAGGCTCGGGTCGAAGCACGCTGATGGGCGTCCGAAATTCGCTCATGCGCGAGATTTCATGCGAATCCGCGATCACATCTAGCGTCTTTCGCGGAAAGTAAAGCTGAACGGAATTTACTGCGCTCTTGAAGCGAGTTTCGTTTAGCCGTCGCAAATCCATCAAGCAAACAGAGCCCGCTGGCTGAGGTGGCTCGTAAGGCAGTTGCCGCCCGTCCAGCCAATTGTCGCGGTAATAGCCCTCTTGAAAGGTGATGGCAGCGATAAACGCATCCTCGATGCCCATTGGTGGGGTCTTCTCGCGACCAGGATTCTCAACCACAAGCCTGGTGGCGACGATGGACGAGTTGCGCAGGGTACAGGCGATCACGTAGGGCGCCTCGTCCGCGCCGCAAAGCTCGCCCATCCGCCTGCCAAACGATCCCTTCTGACCTGGCATTAGTCATCCTTTTTGAGGGCCGACTCTTTCGGCCGTTTTTATTCAAGAAGGGCTCCCGGGTGTTGCTAGACTTATGGTTCTGGCGGCCACATCACTGGCAATCCCGGCCAACAAAGGGGCCTAGGAGCGGTCAAAATGAAGCTTCGCCGACCATCACGGTCCCTCGATCAGCGTACGAGCGCGGCATTCTGGGTGACCGGGGTCGCAAATGCACTCTCCGCCGAGCAGCTCGACGTGCCCGAGCTTTTTCGGGATGCGGACCTGGATATCACCATGCTCGGCGATCCTGACGCGCGCTTCGCGACCGAGCAGGTTAGCTTGCTTTGGGAATTGGCCGTTGCACGCTCCGGCCCCGCGGTCGGGCTGATCGGCGCTTCGCGCGCCAAGCCTGGGCATTTCGGTGTGGTGCCTACCCTTTGATGTCTGCGCCCGACTTGCTCGGAGTTCTGCATCGGATCGTTCGATACATCGCGATCGTCAGCGACGCTGCGATCGTTTCGCTGCACAAGCAAGGCGATAGTTATCGGTTGGCCTTGGGCTTGAATCCCGGGTCCCGTCCGGTACCCCACCAGCGCTTCGCCTTCGACTTGCTGCAGTTCCTCTCGTTCTGCCGCTGGGTGAGCGGCGCCGACCTGAAGCCCGTTGGGGTGGAGCTCAGCCATCCCGGGGATTCGACTGGCGTGTTCGAGGCGGCATTTGGCTGTTTGCCCAAATTCGGGGCCAGGGAGAACGCGCTGCTATTCTCGTGCGCCAACGTGACCCAACCGCTGCCGACCGCCCATCGTCGGCTGTCGGCTGTCCATGACCGCATTGCGACCGAGCATCTGCAGCGGGTTTCAGGTTCGCGGTTCACGCCTCGCGTGCGTGCGGAGATCGTGCGTTGCCTACATGACGGCGCACCGACACGGGCTGCCATGGCTATCGCGCTCGCAATAAGCGAGCGGACCTTGTACCGCCGCTTGAGCGAGGAAGGGACATCGTTCCAGCACCTGGTCGAGGAGACCCGCCGAGAGCTGGCGGAGGACTATCTAGCGCGCCGAGACCTGTCCGCGGCTGAGGTCGCCTATTTGCTGGGATTCAAGGATCAAGGCAACTTTTTTCGCGCTGCGCAGCGCTGGTTCTCGATGACGCCCCAGGCGTATCCGTCTGCGAGCTGCGTTGGCGGTCGAATAAGATAGAGCAAGCTCGAGCTCAATGCGGTCATGCCGCAATCAGCAACGCTGCCGATCGCGGATCCGAGCAAGATCGTCAAGAGCTTTCACGTGAAGCCCGGCCGCATCGCAATTCCCGTGGCGAAGCTACCTCGTTCCGGTAGCCGAGCTGGACGAGCGCATGATGTGCGGCCATCCGTGAGATGTTGCCCGCTACGTACTTGATTGCTGAAACTGCACGAAAGCGACCGCATTCGCGACCGCCAGCACGAAAAAGATCGCCAGCAGCCAGCCCCCGTCACCGCTCATTCGTTCCCTTCCGCGCGGCTTCGCACAGCATCGAAAGGATTTCGGCAGCCTTGCGCCTGGCGATCTTCTGCCGCTTGATCATGCCCTCGTGCGCCTGAAAGCGGGTGAAGGCGTTCAGATCGATGATGCGTGCGGCTTGCTCGATAATCTCGTCTTTGCTGGTCATGACGGCTCCAGCTCCACGAAGTTGATGGCGACGCGACCGGGCTGATACTCCTCGACCCACACGCGATAGGGGCGGCTCGGAGGATATCCCGAGAAGCCGAACGCCTCCAGCACGATCCTGGCGGCGTGCTCGTTCGTGGCCTTGGCGGGATGGACCGACGAGATCGAGAGATGCCGGAACAGGCCTTGCGGCTGCTCCTCGAAAGAGATCGCGGCGACGTAGGACCCGAGCTGCACAGGATAGGTCGGATATTCCATGCGGAGCGCTTCGATGCGGTCTGGGTCCGGCCGCTCGTCGTGCTTCAGCGTGTCGATCGGGTTGGATCTGTCGTCGACAATAAGCTGCTGCATCTTTTCCCAGGGCATCGGCTTGGCCAGCGCCGACCGGATTGCCGCAGCGATTGCCGCGCGCTCGGTCTCTCCGATGATAAGCACACCACTCATTGCATCGGTCCTCCATCGGGGCTGATTTCCATGATGTCCTCGCGGTTGGACAGCTTAATTAGCTTGATCGTCTTGCCGTTCGCCTGCGCTATCCCGCGCGCCCAGGGCAACAGCATCGCGAGCCGCACCTCGTCGGCGGCGATCAGCGGGATCAGCGTGCCAGGTCCCATCAGCGGCGCGGCGCAGAGGCCTTCGCCGGTCTCGTCGGTGGAGATGAACGCCCACACCGCGTCGATCCGCCTCAACTCGTTCGGCGGGGAGTGCACTTCCGGATCGTCAGACATCGAACTCTCCTTCGTCGCTTGGCTCATAGGCGTCGGGCAGCGGAATGATCGGATCGAGTCAGCGGGTTGATGCGATCAACGCAGCCCCGGCCGATGGGCTCGCGCTTTCCCGTGATTGCGCTGCTGCTCGGCACACGTCGCGGGTTGAACGAAAAGGCCCGACCGCAGCTGACGCAGCTGCCGATAACGATTGCGAAACCCATGGTCGGGCCTTTCCATTGATTACGCGTCGCCCAGCGAGCGCGTCAGAGAGATGATGCTGCGTCGCACCTGCGGACTGACCACCTTCGAAAACGCCTCGATCAGGTCGATGCCGTCCTTGCTCGCAACAAACTCACTAACCACACTGTTCTGCTGCTTGTCCCAGGGCAGGTCACCGCCGATGAGCGCCGCCATCGTGGTCTTCAGGAAAGCAGCGATCTGGGCCAGCCGCGCCGCTGCGACACGGTTGGTGCCCTTCTCGTACTTCTGGATTTGCTGGAAGCTGATGCCCAGCTGTTCGCCCAGCTCGGCCTGGCTGATGTGCAGCTCAAGCCTCCGCGACCGGATACGCCTGCCGACTTCGCGATCCTGATCGTTCACCGCACGAGGCGATGCCTTTTGTCTACGGCGCATGTTTGCGCTCCTTCATTCCCATGCCCAGGTTTAGCTGCGCGCGGCCTTACGGGCTTTGCGCTGCTTCTCGTGATCCTTCCCAGTTCGTTTTTATTGGTTTGGTGAGTTCTCCTTTGCCTAGAGGCAATCGCTCATGCGGCCTGTTCTGCCTGGAGCGCGCCTAGCTGCTGAGCGCGCTTCCTGCGCACAGGCGGCTTCGTCTTCGTGACCTTCTTCGTCGCCTTCTTCGCGGTCGGCTTGACCGGCGCGGGCTTCAGCCGGACCTCGCCACGGTAAATCTCGATCTGGTCGTGCGTCTTGAGGTAATGCAGCTTCAATTTGATCTGCGTCGGGGTCAGGCCCGTATCGCGCACCAGGGCTGAGATCGCGATCCACCTGTCAAGCGACAGGTACTCGACCAGCTTGATGCTGCGCGACGAGGGCTTCATCACCGGTGCGGCCGGTTGCGGCTTCGGAACGTGAGTCGTGAGAACCTCGCGCACGCCGGTCGCAATCTTGGTGAGTCGCAGCACCAGCTCGGTCAGATCAGCGACTTCGCCGCGAAGCGCCTTCATCTGGTCCGGTATCGGCACGATGGCGTCGGGTTGCGGCAACTCGAGTGCCTTCGTCAGCGGCTGCGGCTTCGGTCTCAGCTGCTTCTCGTTCTGGGACTTCAGCGTCACGTTATCGGCGCGCAGAAGCTTGCGCACCTCGGCGCGGGTATTCATGCGCGCCCGCCAGTCGCTGGTGGTCTTGGCGACGAAGACGCGGCGGACCTCCTTTTCCGGCACCACCTGCCAGGCGATCTCGATGTGCCCGCCATTGGTGTCTCGGGTCTGCCCCTTGACGCCATGCAGCTTCAGTTCGTTGAGCGCGATCTCGGTCAGTTCATTGCTGTACGCCATTCCCTAAACCTATCCCTTATCGTCCGGCTCGATTGTCGCCGACGCCCGACCACCGAGCGCCCTTGCGATTTCTACTTTCCGCGATGGTCTGCCACCTTGCCGCAAGCATCCGCACGAGTGGGTGAGACCCCGCCGCAGGTTGTTGCCGTCAACAATGATCCATTTGTCTGGGCGGCACGAGCACCGGCACGCCCATGAGGCGCGGCTGCATCCGCCAACAAAACACACGACTGTCAGGCGGCCAAACTGGGCACCCGTAAGGTCGATACGTCTGGATTTCAGGTTCTCACGCGCGAGGCAATTGCATGAGCGAACATCGCCCGTGCGCAGATCGCGGGTAAATCGAATGGATAACCTCCCGCAGTCGCACTTGCAGAGCCAATTTGCCTCCCATCGCTTACCGTAGCGACGGACGCTTCCAATGTTCTCCAAGACGGTAAGCCGTCCAAATCGTTTGCCGATCAGATCAGCGCGGTTATGCGCCCCCGTCATTGCCCGCTCCCATATTGCAAGCATGGCCACTGAGCGCCTTGATGGTTTCGAGCAATGAATGGGTGCGCCCCGTTGATGCACCGCTGCTCTCGTGCCACTCGCCGTTCTCGTCGAAGGGCGGCGCGAAGATGGTCAGGGCCTCTTCTGCATTGAAGCGGACCAGGGCGGCGATGCCTTCCTCGGCGCGACGGAACAGCCAACGGCGCAGGGCCGGATCGCGATGGGCATCAGGGTAATTGGGATCGCACCATATTTGGACGACCTGAATGTTCTGCAGCTCGCAGTCGTCATTCACCAACCAGCGGCAATTCCAGAGGCCGCACTCGGGCGGCATTTGCGCCGTATGATAGACGGAGCATCCCTTGTGGAATTTCTGAAAGCGGCAACGTTCGCCTGCAGCCTTTTGTAAAGGCGGCGCAGGCAAAAGCTTGCAGCACAACGAGCAGTCACCGCAGCGTCTCATCGGTGCCCGTATCCCATCTTGCACATTTTAACCGCGCGGCTTTTGCCGCTGCTTTGCATCGTGTTCCGATGTGCCGAATGATTAGTCTGACGATTGTGGCGAAATCGTTTTTGCCGCAGATGTTTCCAGCACTGCTAAAGTTGAAATGCGAGTTGAGTGATTATTCAGCTGCCGTCCGAGTTGACTATGGCCAACCCGAACGACAACCTTTAGGACATGATGACCGGCGAGGAAGACTTGCACATGCCCGACTTGCCGCACGCGGCGATCTCGGGTCCACCTTGCCGTTACTGCCCGCCCTTCGTCATTCCGAAGGGCGGGCTTTTTTTCATTCACGCGCGAGCGCAGTCAAGCTGGACAATTTGGCCGCTCGAAAGGAGGACAGCGCATAAAAAACTCATAAGTGCCGCGACGTTTTAAGCCTCGATTGTATGGATTGCATCCGTGCAATCGTTACCGCATCGTAAGTTGCGCGCGATGGGTCGTTTGCTAAAGGCGCGGCCGGGAAACAGAGGAGCGAACTATTGTGCCGACCAAGCGCTGGCAAAGCCAGGCCGCGATTGTCTGTGAGATGGTCCTCACCATCATTGCGATCCTGCACCGTGAATGGGGACGCGGAGCGCACGCCGTTGCGGTGGCCGACATAATATTTGTGATGATGACGGTCCGGGTCAACGACGGCGCTGGCCTTCCGCCGATCTCGATCAGCGAGATAGCCAGGCGGCTCGGCATGTCGCGAACAAGCGTGCGCCGCGCACTCGTCGAGATCAGCGAGCACAACGGCGCGGTCCGCAAATCCGGCGATGGCTACATCGGCAATCCAGATTATGTGTTTGTACGGTCTGACACCGACAACTACATTCCGGAAATTCAAGAAGCGATCTTCAAGTCCGCCGCCCAGCTTGCGGCGATGAAGCCCGGTCCAGCGCGGCCCGCTGCATCGGGTCGGAAGCGGCCAGTGCAAAAGCCCAAGACGCAATAGGAGCCGCCCATGGGAAAACTCGGCAATGAGCGGTTCAGGCAAGAGCTGCGGGCGCTGATCGCCAAATACATCAAGCCGACGAGCACGTTCGAAGACTATTGCTCCGTCACCGATGAGTTGGCGAAGGAAGAGCGACGGCTAGGCAGCGAGGCCGAGAAGTTTTCGGAAGAAGAGGTCAACGCCGCAGTGACCGCCTCCAGGCAGGCCGCTATAAAGGGTGGATGATCACCGAAATCCTCGCCCAAATCCGCGCCCCCAATTTCACGGCAGGCATCGTCCTGTTCGATGACGTGGTGGTCGAGACGGCACCCATCGTCCGCTACATGCGGCGATGGTCGCGGGACCGCGTGAGAGACTACTGCACCAAGCAGGGCTGGCAGATCACCGTCGTCCACCAGATGCAGCGTGAGGATGTCACCGCGCCGCAGATCAAGCCTGGCATCGTGCAGCACGACGAGAGCTTCGAGGTCGTACGGCCGCACGGCTCGGTCGAGTTCTTCTATTTCGATGAGAATCCAGGGCGGCGCGCGGTTAACGGCCGGATTTCGAAGGAAGCCGCATTTCGCGAAGGCGCGCGCTTATCTTCAGCCAGGGGCAAAGTGAGCGGCAACGAGTGCGCGCCCCAGAGTACCTTGGATGACCTAGAGGCGCGTCATCGCGGGCAGCGGCCAGAGCCTCTACTTCTGCGGAACGGGCTGCTCGCTCTGCGGCCGGACCGTATGATTGCTTTCGGGCATTTTGTCCCTGCCTTGATCGCCATTGTAGTCGCGGCCGCCCGAGGTCGACGTGCCGCTGCCGCTCGGATTAGCCTTCGTTGCGGCGCCCGTCGTCGGCGCGCTGCTAGGTGTGGCGGAGCTTGCGGCGGGATCGCCCCTGACTGAGCCGCGACCGCTGGGCTCGCCGTTCTGGGCGTGCGCTGCACCGATCAACAACAACGAAGTCGCAAGGACTGTAAACATCGCTCTCATGAGACATTCTCTTGGTAGTAACCCAACCGTCGCCTCGGGTCGCGGTTCCGAATTTAACGCCGAGCGGTAAGAGAGCGCGGCTCTGCCAGTCACGTCACCGTATTATGCGTGGAACGGAGGTAAAAAAACGGAGCTGGACCAGGCTGGGTATGTCTTGGCGAACCTTCGCCCCGTTTCTTGACCCTCGCGCGAGTCTGCGCTTTCGTCATGCTCACGTTGCAGCGATGATACTGGTCGGGTGCTGCAGTGCGCCCGCGCGGCTGGTCAGCCGATCCTGGTGACCTGCACCGGCACAGTGCGGCCAATTATCGACTTGCAAGATCGAGCGTGCGACCGGATTTCTGGGGGCGAGATGAAGTGGGAATATTGGGTTCAGCTGCTAACTTTGCGCAGCGGGATTCATCAAGCGCTGCTCACGGCACTCAACGAGGCGGGTGAGAAGGGCTGGGAATTGGTTTCTGTGACCCACGTGAACGACGACGGGCTTCACTCGTACTCGTTTTTCTGGAAGCGGCAAAAGCCATACTAGAGGGCGGGTCGGCGGGATTGAATTAGCCATTAACCGGGTTAGTTGGCCTCGGGCGCCGGGCGAATACCGAGGGGTGACAGAGCGCCGCGATGAGAGCGATTGTGAGGTTCGGCGCGAGGATATCCCAACTCGCGCGGTGGCCGCTGGCCATGTTGGATGCGGTCGTCAGGAGGGCAAACCGCAAAACCATAGGCGCGCGCTGCGCAACCGCAGCCGCCCACTATTTCTTCTCGCACTTTTGAGGTTTCCCGCCGTTTCGGCGGGACTCTCGTGTGGGCAATTTTCTCCATCCACGAGAAGCCAGACTATCCTTGGCCGATTGTCGGAGTATTTTTGATAGCGGTGAAGGTGCTGGCGTTCGCCTAGTATGCCCTTGATGAGGGATTTCGGGTCCGAAGGGCGCTTCTTGTGTATCGCAGATTTACCGGGTGACTGCGAGGTGTGGAAACCGTGTTGCTACGATGCGACGATCCTTGAGAAGCGCTTTCATACGATGGACGAGGACTTGATAGCGCATCGTCAGCCAGGCCGATCGCTGTTCTTTACGTGGGCTGGGAGTGCAGCGATGTCAGCAACTCGGCGCCAAACCTTGCGAAATTTGTGCTCCAGCCAAGGATAAGCGCTCCGCTCAGAAACAACGACAGGACCTTTGCCTGGTTTTTGGCCCAGGAACGCGATGGCATGCTCTAGTTCTTCCATGACCATCGGATGGGCCTTGAGATCATGCTCGACAATTCCATCTCGTTTACTGTTGGTACGCAACACCAGTTCGTCGTCAATCTGCTCCCAGCGAAGACCGCCAATCCATTTGCCGTATCGCGGATGTAAGACGTCCGACGCTGCAGGATCGTGTTTCGGTACCCATTCTCCAAGTACCTCTTTCTGCGTGAGCCGAAGCTCAAATTGCAAAGCTTGTGCAAATGCCATCGAGAAGTAGCCAATTTCTCTCGCCTTGTTTCTAAGCGCCGTAGCTTGCTCCTTCGTCATCCTTACCATTCGCGCGGGTGAACTGGACTGAAACCGAGCAAGGTCAAGAAGTTCGAAGAGCCGCGTGCATTCTTTGTCTTCCAATATGGTCGCACCAAACCGAAATAAGACGCGCAGGCGGCCAATCAGTGCAGTCGCCATCGCGACCTTGCCGCCTGCCGCCCAATCGCGATGCCAACCTACCAAGGTACGCGCGCGAATATCGCGGAGCCGTTCGGCGCCTTTCTCGCGAACGATTCTCGCGAGCAGCCGCTGATGTCTGACGCGGACGTCATGCTTAAGGTTGTGGAAGGACGAGTCTGGATCGGTGCGGTACGCGTCAACCAGACTTGCAAGCGTGAGGGTCATTGATGGATGATCTGCCCGTCTAAGAAATAGGTACCGAGAATAATCAGTACGATTGTTATTGTCCCGACGATGCCGAGCACGCCCTCGGCCCTTATCGTCGATCCAAAAAACTGGATTTCCATTCGTTGTCGGTGTTGCACAGTGATTCTCTCCTTACGATTGAACCTGCACTGTTGTGCTCGATCCACGGAGGAAAACAATCGACGCCCTTCGAAATATCCTAATATCTCGATTTTTCATGTACTTAGTGGCGTGGACCGCAGATTGTCGCTCTACGCAGAAGAGCGATGTTGTGCAGTGCAGCGACTTGCTTTGGCTCTAAGTCTAAGAGCCACCGACAGAATTTGTGAGCGGCGCAAACGGCAAGCACCGAGAAATGACTGACTGCTGACTGACACCTCTCGGCGTCGTAATAATTTCAACTACTTAACTAGACTGTCGTTCTTTACCCAGGAGCGATGTTCTAGTCTATCCCCGCTATTCGACGCGCTAAAGAAGCGTGAGTTGAGCCTGATCCTCGCCGACGTGACGGGCGACAAAGCGTTCTAGATGAAGTGGGATAGCACCGAAGCAGCGTTGCCTAAGTTCGTAGGCGATGTCCTCGGAAGCGTCTCGCGACCAGCCCTCGCTGGTGTTGAAGCTGACCACCCGGATCGGGTCGTGGTACTGCCCCTCCATGAGGTGGCGCAGCAGCGTATCGCGGTCGGTGTCCTCTTCGCTCGCTTCGGGCCAGGCGGCCGAGGCGCTCCCCATAGTCGTCCAGCACCAGGTAAATGTCCTGATCGGACCCAGGAACAATCGACGAGGAGATACGCATAACGAGGGCCTTCGCGAAGGGCTGCAGGGGGCAATCCAAGCCCTCGCGCGGGTCGTCGTCAACCATCTTCCGAGCAGCTAGATTTCGCATTTCGGGCTAAAAGGAATATCCTGCGCACATCCAAATGGGAGTTAGAGGTGTAGTCATGCTAATTCCTGGTAGTGAACACGATCCACGCCCATGGGGCCCGCCTGAGACCCTCAAGCAAATTCTAGCCTATGTCGCACTCAATCTGGTCCTACTCGCCGTGATAGCTGTTTGGCTTGGATGATCGGGGCCGTCCATGGCCGCGACTCTGATTTTCAATGTAAAGGGCGAGACCGTGATGACGTCCGCGTGGACCGCTCGTTTCAGTCCAGCGAAGACGTCGTTGTTTTCGGTTCGCGAAGCGGTACTCACAATCTCCTATTTGGGCGGAGGGGCGGTAGGGTACCTGATGGTTTCTGGGACCGGCCAGGTCGACTCAGGCGTCCGAAGTGTCGACTTTTTCAATATGACCATGTCCGATTTTGAGAAGCTGGTCGCCTCCGGTCCGGTGGTGGACTTGCGTCCGTACCAGCAGCATTAAGACTCCCATTTTCAGGTGCATATGCCTATCTGCAGGCCATGCGCAGCACGTTCGAGCTCGCCCTGCCGGTCAAGGCGGCCAAGGTTCCTTCTGGCCCTGACTGGCTCCATGAAATCAAACACGATGGCTACCGGATGCTGGTGATCCGGGAGGCCAAGGTCGTGCGCGTCCTGAGCAAGACCGGCCTGGATTGGACGAAGCGCTTTCCCTGGATTGTTGAGACCGCGCTCAAGCTGCGCCAGGAGAGGTTCGTCCTCGACGGCGAGGCGGTTGTCCTGGGCGTCGACGGGATATCCGACTTCGATGCCCTGCGGTCCGGCAAGCACAATGACGAGGCCCAGCTCTACGCCTTCGACATGCTCGCGGGCGGCGGCGACGATTATCGCAAGCTGCCGTTGTTCCTTCGGAAGCAGAACCTGGCCCAACTCCTGGCGCGCCGCCCCGAGGGCATCCACGCCGCGCCTTTCGAGCAGGGCGAGATCGGCCCCGATCTATTCCGGGCCGCCTGCAAGATGGGCCTGGAGGGCCTGGTGTCGAAGCATCGTGAGCGCACTTATCGCGGAGGTCGGTGTCGCACATTGGGTGAAGACCAAGAACCCGGCGCATCCCGGCTATAGCCGCGTCCAGGACACGCATAGGGCGCGCGACCGTGACCCGCTAATTTCAGGCATTAGGTAGCAAACTTCAGTTTTGCTACACTCCCGGCATGGAGCCGGGTTTCAGACCGAAATGGACTAGGGACGATACGCGCCTTTGCGCGCAAACGGGCGCGGCTTTTATTGGGATCTGCGCACTTACAGGGTACGGCAACGGTGATGGTTTGCTTTGGGGCATGGCCGGTGGCGCTGGCCTATGGGCCATCATTGTAATCGGAGCCCTAGCTAGGCTCGCTTATGGCAGATTACGGCGATGAGTCCTTGCCAGCCGGGACAAACGGCGCACGGGCGACGTACCGGAAAAATACTGGAAAACGCTTGAAAAAAGCGTTTCCCGACACTGGGCCGACACTGACGGCGTCTGTTATTGAGTTCATTGACCTTTTCCCCCTCGTGGCGCGTCCCGCAAGGGGAGACGGGATGGCAGCGTGCGCGTGGCCGAATCAATCAAGCACTACGATGCCTCACAACACCACCCGCCGTCCCTCCTCCGCGGCCCAATAGCCGGCGTAGTTCACCTTGATTGTCTCGAACGCCAGCGCGAGATCCGACAGCGGCTGCCGGCCGGTCGCCACACACTCCATAAAATCCTGGATCTCCTGCAAATAGCCGCGCGTCCATTCCTCTTCGAGGCAGACATATTGCCAGCCGGTTTTGCGGTCGACCTTTTCGGTGATGTAGACCGAGGCGAGCTTCTCCTCGCTGGTCTGATAGCTCACCAGATGCGTATTCGGCGTGATGTTGGCGAACAATGAGCCGCCGCTGGTGTAGGTCTCGATCAGATTGCGAACGCCGCCCATGATCATGTCCCCGGAAAACACCGTCGCCTTGGTACCGTCGGAGAAGGTGATGGTGAGCGTGCCCCAATCCTCGACATCGACCGGGTTGGCCTTGATGTAGGCGCGCTCCTCCGGCTTGAGACCGGCGGTGACGTTGCCGACGTCGCAGGTGACGCTCGCGACGCTGATCGTCTCACCACGCGCTTTCGCCTCGACCTGCTTCAGGTAAAGCACCGCCGACAGCGGGTGGCAGCCCATGCGGATCAGCGAACCGCCACCGGTCATCGCCCATTGCGCGGCGTGCGCGGCATGCGAGCCGGAGTGGCTCTCCTCGCCCTTCATGAACAGGATCTTGTCCTTCGTCGCCCTGATGATCTCCGCGGTCTTGGTCACCGCCGGCGCATAGACCCAGTCCTCGGCATACATGAAGAGCTTCCCAGTCCGCTGTATCGCGTCGCGCGTGGCCTCCATCTCCTCCAGCAGGCGCTCGTACATCAATGCCTTCGGCACGTGCTTCCCGATTGGCAGCTTGTCGCCCTCGCGGCCGAAATAGCCGGCAAAGGGCTTTTCGCAGATCACGTGCCTGCCCGCCTGCATGGCCGCAACGATCATCGTCGCATGCAGATTGGGGGGCGTGCAGATGTCGACGACGTCAATATCAGCGTCGGCGATCAGGTCGGAAAAGCTTCGATAGCTGCGCGGGATTTGATGACGGCGGGCGAACTCCACGACATGGTCGCCGCGCGCGGCAACCGCCGCAACCTCGACATCCACGCCATAGACACGCCGAAACGCATACATATGCAGTTCCGACACGAAACCGCAGCCCACGAGCCCTACCCTGACCTTCGCCATTGCGCCCCCCTCCGCATGTGTTTGGGCGGCATTATAGCGAGCTTGCGGGCAGACGCATGCCTATTGCACGGAGACCCGCACCACACCCGCGCTCATCATGCCAAGCGCGCGAGCGGCAGGGACGGATAGATCAACGATGCGGCCACGGATGAACGGCCCGCGATCGTTGACGCGGCATTGAATCGAGCGCCCACCGTAGGACACCGTGAGCACGCTGCCGAACGGCCGCGTCCGGTGGGCGCACGTCAATTCGCCGTTCCTGGCGGCTTTTCCGTATCCGTAATATGAGGCTAGTCCGTTTTCGGCATGCGCTAGAGAAGAGGTCGCAAGACAGAACAATAAAGTGGTCAGCGCTCGCACGGCACCCCTCCGGGTTCGCCCTGCCCGGCGCTGCAAACGTCGATCTGTTCCTTGAAGTTCCAGAAGCACTGCCGGTTCACGGCCGGCAGTGCCATCACACATTGTTACGATTTGTGAAAAACCAGAGTTCGCAGCTCGATGCTTTCGCGTGGCGGCGCATCGGTCGGCGTGGTCGGATCGACGAACGCAGTATGTGGCCCGAAGCGGGTGCGGCCGTCAGTTGCGGAATCATAGCACTTCAGAAGCAGCGCTTCGTCTGGCGTCATCTCCGGAAAATAGAACCAGCGATGGTTCGGATTATATTTCACCGAATAGGTCTCGCCGCGGCGGTTGGGATAGATCAGATCGGAGGCCACGAGGTCGTCGGGGGCAATCGTCGCGCCGTCGGCCATTGCGAGCGGAGAATCACGCAAGGGACCGCGGATCGGACGCCAGAGATTGATAACCTGCACCCGGCCCTTGAGAAGCTCCTCGGCTTCATCCGGCAAGTGCTCGCGCACGCGGTTGGCGCCCGAGGTGACGGTCTGGTCGACATGAACGCGCGTTGCGGGCTGGCGCGGACCTGCGCCGCGGATGTCGGCGGCGCCATCAACACGCTTGCGCACGGTGTGATCGAAGATGACCACGCGATCGGCCTTCAGCGTCGCACGCAGGAAGGCTTCAACGGCGGGATAGTAGATCGTCCTCACCTCTTCGTCGTTGTAAAAATCCTTCACGCGCGTCGGATGCCGCACCAGCGCGAAACCTTCGCGATCGAGCGAGAAGTTTTCCGCAATCAGACGCCCGTCGAAGATCGGGACCTGGTGCGGCTCGGGCAATGAGGTGCTTTTCGGCTCGCCCGGCGGCGGATCAAACGCGTAGGTGCGGGGTTTGCCGGATGTGGGTGCGAGATAGTTGAGCTCGGCTGTGACGAAGGGAAGCGATTCGATTTTTGTTTGTTGCAGGCCCATGGCCAGTCTCCCGATGTGGTCGTCTGCCTGATTTTTGACGGGAGGTAGCGTGCGGCAAGGGTGGCGATGCAAATAGCAATGAGGCTGTTGTCGGGAATGGAGAACGCAGAAGGAATATTTCGACAATAGCAACCGAGAGGGAAGCCTCGTTCTCATCTCACGAATGCTTGAGCATTTTTGTGAGATCTCGTGCCCCGGACGCAGCGCATCACGCAGTGGTGCGCTGCTGAGCCGGGGCTAATGTTGCAGGGAGCCGATGTGTGGCATGGGTCCCGGCTCGGCGGTGCAGCATTGCACGCTGCACTGCGTCCGGGACACGAGAGCGTCGTTACAATCCCGCTTTCTCGATCGCGTCCGAGAAGCTGCGGTCGACGATCTCCGCCGCTTCGCGCTTCTGCTTGATCAGGCCCCAGCGAAAATAGAGATCGATGGTGCCCTGCTCGTCCGTGACCACGCTGTCGTCGATCGGCGTGATGCGGATCTTTGCGCGCGAGAGCCAGTTGAGCGGCACTGCGGTCGGGATGTTCATCAGCTTGCCCCAGGTCTCGGCATAGCTGTCCAGATTGTTGATCGACCAGGCGCGCGCGGCGGTGAGGCGCCGGATGAAGTCGGTCAGCTCGGCGCGCTTGTCGCGGATCGCTTCTAGCCGCGCCACCTGAAAGCTGAGGCCCGGCGTCAGGCCTTCCGAGGTGATGATGCGACGCGACTTGAACAGCACCTCCTCCTGGCTGACATAGGGCTCCCAGGTCGCCCAGGCATCGACCGAGCCCTGGCTATAGGCGATCTTGGCATCGGACGGCGCGAGGAACACGATCTGCACGTCGGCCGCAACCCAGCCGTTCTTTTCCAGCGCCGCCAGAATGAGCTGATGGCCGATCGAACCACGCCCCGTTGCGATCTTCTTGCCGCGCAGACCGTCAAAGCTCTTGATGGACGAGTTCTCCGGCACGAGGATGGCAAGCCCCTCGCGCGTCTGCCGGATGGCCGCGATCGCCTTCACTGGCGCACCGGAGGCGGCGGCGAACGTAAAAGGGGCATCGCCCACGAGCCCGGTCTCGATCGCGCCCGCGCTCAGCGCTTCGAGCAGCGGCGCCGCTGCCGGAAATTCCTTCCACTCGATCCTGTACGGTACATCGTTGAGCTGGCCTGCCGCTGCCATCACGGCCCGCGCATTGCCCTTCTGATCACCGACGCGCAAGGTTGTTTGTGCTGCTGCGAGGTCGATCGAACCGAACAGCAGCGCGCCGGCGAGCATCAGCCTGATCATTCCGCCGCCTCGCCGCGGGCGACCTGGCGCTTGGCGATCAGTACGCGCGTCAGCGGGATCAGCTCGCGGCCGTATTCGATGGCATCGATCAGCGGATCGAAGCCGCGGATCAGGAAGTGCGAAATGCCGAGGTCATAGTAGTCGCCGAAGGCTTCGGCGACCTGCTCGGGCGTGCCGACGAGCGCGGTCGTGTTGCTGTTGGCGCCGGTCAGCTTTGCGATCTCGGTCCACAGGCGCTTGTCGATGCGGCTACCCTGGTCGGCGAGCGCGAGCAGACGGCGGGCGCCGGCGGTAGCGTGGCCGTCGGCCGGCTTGCGATAACCGGTCTTGTCCTGAAGCGCGCTCGCACGCGCCAAAATCGCTTCCGCCTTCTCCCAAGCCTGCTTTTCGGTCGGCGCGATGATCGGCCGGACCGAGAGGCTGAAGCGCGGCGTCGGCCGGCTGTGCCTTACCGCCGCGTTGTGGACGCGCGAGGTGACGTCACGCACCTGGGCATAGGATTCGCCCCACAGCGCGAAGGTGTCGGCATGCTTGCCGGCGACGTCGATCGCAGCATCCGAGGCGCCGCCGAAATAGATGCGAATGCCCTCGGGACGGAAAGGCTTCACCTGCGCAAAGCCGTTCTCGACCTGATAGTACTTGCCCTTGTAGGTGAATGGCTTGTCGCTGGTCCATTCCAGCCTGACGATGTCGAGGAATTCGGACGTGCGGGCGTAACGCTCGTCCTTGTCGTCGAGCGTATTGCCGTCCTGCCGCAGCTCCGTGGCATTGCCGCCGGTGATGACGTGCAGCGCGACGCGGCCGCGCGAGAACTGATCGAGCACGGCAACCTGCCGCGCCAGCAGCGTCGGTGCGGTGAAGCCGGGACGCTGCGCGATCAGCACGTTGAGGCGGTCGGTGACATTCAGCACGTGCTGAGCCACCTGAAGGGCGTCGGGGCTCGTCGAATGGAACGCGAGCAGTGCCCGATCGAAACCGGCATTTTCATGCGCCTTCGCCACCGCCTCGACATGGGTGGGGTTCAGGACCGGCCCCTCACGGACGATCGTCTCCGACGAATTATTGTTGCTGATGAAGCCGATGAACTCGATCGACATTGATCTCTCCTTTGTGACTTTCAAAACCCCAGCGCAGCGCGGCCAAGGCCAACGCGCGTCGAATCGTCCTGCGGGGTGTGCACGCGGCCGCACAGCACGTCGCGATGGTGCCGCTCCAGCGGGTTGGTGCGGCTAAGACCGTGATTGCCGGTGAGCGACAGCGCGTCCTCGACCACGGCCACCGCGTTGTTGGTCACGGTGAGCTTGATCGCGTTTGATTCGGCGGCCGACAGCTCGATACCGTCGTCGAAGTCGCCGGCAAATGAATTGATCAACCGGGCGTTGACGGCAAGCCTGGCCTCGATGGCGCCGAGCACCTCCTGGGCGCGGGGAAGCGTCGCAAGCGGCGCACCGAGGCTGGAGGGCGCGCGCTTCTTCAGGAAGTCGATCAGCCAGTCGCGCGCGGCGCGCGCGACGCCGTCATAGATCGCGGCGATGAAGACGGTATGAGTGGTCGCCTGCGTGGCATCGAGCCCGCGCCAGTCCGCGGGCTTGCGAACATCGATCTCGTGGTCGAGCGGGAATACGACCTCGTCGAAGATGACATCGTGGCTGCCGCTCGCGCGTAGCCCATGATGGTCCCAGGTCTCGACGATGCGCGTGCCCGGGAGGCCTGCCGGCACCAGGAATTGGCCGACGCGCGGCTCCTCTTCATCTGTTCGCGCCCAGACCAGGTACCATTTCAGGATCGGCGCGCCGGTCGAATAAATCTTGTGGCCGGAGAGGCGCCAGCCGGTCTCGGTCCGCCGCGCGATCGTTGCGGGCAGGCCGCCGCGTGCGGGCGAGCCGAGCTCCGGCTCGACGCGCAGCGCGTTGACCAGCGCGACGCCCTCCACCGTCTCGCGGGCGAGCTTGCGCGACAGGCGGCCCGGCCAGGTCGGGCTGCGCGCCATCACGAGATGGTTGATGTAGTGCATCGATAGCACCAGCGCGGTGGACGGATCGGCCTGGGCAATGATGCCGACGATCCGCGCCGCATAGCGCACGCCCGCGCCGGCACCGCCGAGCGCGGCGGGTACCGTTAGCGACAACAGGCCGGCTTCCGACAACTCCTTGAAATTATCGAAGGGAAAGCTGGCCGCGCGATCATGCTCGGCGGCACGTCGGGCGAAGACCGCGGCGAGACCCTGCGCACGCTCGATGTAGTCCTGCTCGCCTTGGGCCGCGCGGCTTTTTGCGGCCGAGTTGCCGTATGGTGTCACCATGTGGCGTCGAGCCCCAACAGGCCGAGGATCTGGCGGCGCAGCTCCGCGAGATAGGGATCGCCGCGATGGCGCGGATAGGACCGATCGACGCGGATGTCGGCCTTGACGCGCGCGGGACGCTCGCTGAACACGATGACGCGGTTGGCGAGGAACAGCGCCTCCTCCGCATCGTGGGTCACGAGAAGAGTGGTAAAGCCCTTGCGCCGCCACAGCGAGACGAGCTCGGCCTGCATGGTGATGCGGGTGAGCGAGTCGAGCTTGCCGAGCGGCTCGTCGAGAATCAGGATTTTCGGATCGTTGACGAGCGCACGCGCGAGCGCGACGCGCTGCGCCATGCCGCCGGAGAGCTGATGCGGATAGGCGTTGCGAAATTCCGACAGCCCGACGAGATCGAGGGCCGCATCGGCGCGCGAACGCTGGCTCTTCAGGATGCCCCGAGCCTCGAGGCCGAGTGCGACGTTGTCCCAGACCGTGCGCCAGGGAAACAGCGTCGGATCCTGGAACACGACGACACGCGTGGGATGCGGGTGCGTGATACGGGTCTCGTCCTCGCGCAAGGCGCCGGCCCGCGGCTTCTCGAGCCCAGCGACCAGTCGCAGCAGCGTGGACTTGCCGCAACCGGATGGCCCCAGCAGCGCAACGAACTCGCCAGGCTCGACCGCGATGCTGACGTCGCTGAGCACCGGAAGCTCGGTGCCGTCGATGTCGAAGGCATGGCTGACCTGCTCGATGTCGAGCGCGGCGCCCGCGGCTGCATAAGCGATGACCTCGGCCGTCGCTACCATTTGACGGTCCCCTTCTGCCAGACCAGGAGGCGATCGCGGATCGCGAACAGCAGCGTGATTGCGCCGGAGCAGAGCAGCGACATCACGATCAGCGCCGCATACATGTTGGCGTAGGCGGCCCAGCCCTGCGCCCATTGCAGGTACCAGCCGAGGTCCGCCTTGACACCGATCATCTCGGCGATGACCAGGACGGCAAAGGACGCGCCGAGCCCCATGAACAGGCCGACAAAGACGTGCGGCAGTGCTGCGGGGATTGCAACCTTCAGCACCAGGAAGGACGGCCTTGCACCCAACGTGCGCGCGACGTCGTAATAGGCGTTGCTGACACTCGCGACGCCCGACCAGGTCAGCACGGTGACGGGAAACCCGGTCGCCAGCGCGATCAGGAAGGTCGAAGCGCTCCAGCTCGACGGAAAGGTGAAGAAGGCGATCGGCAGCCAGGCGGTGGCCGGCAGTGGGCCGATGAAGCGCAGGACCGGATGCACCCAATAGCCAATTGCGCGCGACCAGCCGATCGAAACGCCGGTGAGGAAGCCGATCGCTGCACCGATGAGATAGCCGCCGAGCTGGAGCCGGACAGAGGCAAAGACGCTGTCGAGCAGCTTCGGCAGATCGTCGGTATAGACCTCGATGATCGCCTGCGGCGGCGGGAAGAACGGCAGCGGCAGCCAGGCGAATTTTGCAGTCGCGACCTCCCACAGCGTCAGGATCAAGCCGAGCGCCAGCAGCCACGGCGCGCGGTTGCGCAAGGCGCGTCCGGCAGAACCGAGGTAATCGGCGCAGACCGTCCCGAATAGCGCGAAGGCGGCGATGATGAAGGCGGCGATGCCGAGCGAATGCGTGCGGGACCAGTCGCCGACATCCTCCCACCAGAGGCACGACAGGCCGAAGGCGATCCAGGCCAAGCTCGCCGCGATGCCGGCGCCGGATTCCCTCAACCAGCCAGAAAGCGCGACCTCGCGCGGCGCAACGGAGGCAACGCCGTCAGACAGCGAATACGTCGACATAGATGCGCTCCGCGAATTTGGCGGTATCGGTGCTCTGCTTGAAGACTTGCACGCTCTTCAGGTCGTCCGCATAGGCCTTGAGCTCGCGCTTGAGCACCTCGCCGACGGGATGGTGATGATGGGTGTGGTAACGCACGATGCCTTCGAGGTCAGCGAGCGACGCAGTTTTGGGCGCATAGGGCTGGAACGACTTTGCGGCCTTTTGCGGATTCTGCGACGAGAACATCGCGGCATCGAGCAGCGCCTGCGTGATCGCACGAGCGACCTGCGGCTCGTCGCGCACCAGGCTGCCGCGCAGACCGAGGATGCAGCAGCTCTTGTCGCGATATTCGCCGTCGAGATTGGAGGCGACCTCCTTGTACTGACTGTCCTTCAGCCAGAGATAGGCGAGCGGATCGGACGACAGGAAAGCCTGCACCTCACCCTTCTGTACCGCGACATCCAGCAGATTGCCCGGATAGGCGCGCCAGTCGACCTCCTTGAGCGGATCGATGCCGAGCTTTGCGAGCTGAATCGAGAAGAAATTCTTGTCGGGGCCGCCGAGATCGCCCACGGCGACGATCTTGCCCTTGATATCCGCAAGTTTGTCAACGCCGGAATCCGCGCGCGACAGAACACGCATGCAGCCGCCATGCGTGCCGGCCGCGATCTTGACGTCAAAGCCCTGCTCCAGCGGCTTCAGCCAGCGCAGCGCCATGCCGAGACCCGCGTCGCTCTTGCCCGTCGCAATCGCCTCCAGGAGCTGATCGGTCGAGCCGGAATAATTGACGAGCTCGACGTCGAGATTCTGCCTCTGGAAAAATCCGTGCTCGATCGCCACGGGGACCGGCGCGAGGCAGACGGCGCCGGCATTCCACGACAGCTTAAGCTTGCGCGGCGCGCCGATGAGCGCCGGTGCATCGGAGGACGTCTGGCACAGCGGGAACTCGTTGAAATCGATCGCCGGCGCGATCGCGCGCGGCGCAAAGGCCTGCGCACCGATGGCTCCGAGTGGCGCCGCGAAAGCCGCAGCGAGGCTGGCCTGGAGCAAATGGCGCCGATCGAGCCCCGATCCGCTGCGCTTATTCTCGTTGTTATCCATTTGCTTCGACTCCTCATTACCCCAGGGCTCCGCCGTCCACGCAGCGCGTCGCGTTGCGTTGCGTTGCGCTCGTCCCGTGCGGAGCCGCGTTAGGAGAAAAAATTTCTCGAGGCGATCCCCTGCCTCTTCACTGCGCTGCGCAAATGATGCGGCGCGTTGACGGCATCGTCAATGAAATGGAATTTCGAATGTTGCGAGCAGCGCAGTCATTCTCTCCACCGGTGCGCGCATCAACGACGAAACGATTTCTTCGAATTCGGCGCGATCTGCTCGTCGTCACGCACCTCATGACGAGGCCATCCCTTGCACAATCTTCACGCATATCTGCCGACGCGCACATCGCCTTCTCGCAAGCATCCGTTCAATGAAACGTCCTTCTGGCAAGCGCGCGCAATTCGGTTGGCCGTTTCATTGACTGCGGCCTCTCGGCTCATAAACTTGACCAGCCCAATGCATCATCGCTCACGCCAAGTGAGCCAGGAAGAAACAAGAAGCATCATATGAGCATCAATTCCGACTCGCACGATCACTCCCTCACGCGCAGGCTTGCGGCGTCGCTGGTCGCGGCCGCCATGACCCTATCGACGGCCGCCGCATCGTTCGCTGCCGACACGGTCGTGCTGCGCGTCGGCGATCAGAAAGGCGGCAACCGTTCGCTGCTCGATATCTCCGGTTACGCCAAGGATCTACCCTACAAGATCGAATGGTCCGAATTTCCGGCGGCGGCGCCCATCCTGGAGGCGCTCAACGCCGGCGCGCTCGACGTCGGCTACACCGGCGATCTCTCCTTCCTGTCGGTCTATGCCGCGGGCGCGCCGATCAAGGCGATCGGCGGCACCAAGTCGGACGCGAAGACGCAAGCGATCCTCGTGCGGCAGGATTCGCCGATCAGGTCGGCCGCCGACCTCAAGGGCAAGCGCCTCGCCGGCACCCGCGGCGGCTGGGGCCAGTTCCTGATCGACGCGACACTCGAGAAGGCGCAGATCAAGCTCGACGACGCGACCTTTGCGCCGCTCGGCCCGGTCGACGCCAAGATCGCGCTCGTCGCAGGCTCGGTCGATGCATGGGCGGTATGGGAGCCGTATGTCTCGTTCGCGACACTGAAGGACAAGGCTCGCGTGATTGCCGACGGCGAGGGCCTGACGCCGACCATCACCTTCATCGTTGCCTCCGACAGCGCCATCGCGAGCAAGCGCGCCGCCGTGCAGGATTTCCTGCAGCGCTTGAACAAGGCGCGGCTGTGGTCGCTCGATCACAACAGTGAGTATGCGAAGAACACTGCCGAGCTGACCAAGCTGCCGGAAGACGTTCTGCTCAGCGCCTACTCCGCGCAGCGCACCAGCCCGATCGTGATTGACGAGAACGTGGTGAAGGAGGTGCAGGAGGCCTCCGATCGCGCCACGCGCTACGGCATCCTGCCGAAGAAGCTCGACGTCAGCCAGGCTGTCGACCGCAGCTTCACGGCGGCCGCGGCAGGATCGAACTGAGGAGCCCAAAGATGAGCGGTCCGCCCCTCAAGGCCGGGCCGCTTCACCTTGCGGCGATCGTGCTGGTGCACCTCGCCTGCATGGCGGCGATGGTCTGGTTGTCGTTGTGAGGCCCGCCGCGCTTAAGAGAAAGATGAGAGGAAGATAAGGCGTGCTTAAGGACTCAAGGGAGCCTCCGCCCTAGCATCGCCTCTGGTGACGTCCACGCCCCCCGCATCAATCGGGAGACCGCGTGGCGCCTTATTTCAGGAGGATTTTGATCATGACCATTTCATCACGCACACCTTCTCCCTCGCGTTCGGACAACAACACTGTCCGGAATAGCTATCGGATCGCCGCCCTCTGTGCGTTCCTGACGATCTGCGTTTCCTCGGCCAGCCCAGCCATGGCGGCGATGGAATGCGCCTCCGGCTATGTGTGGCGGATCGCCGTTCCGAGCGACCTCGTCTGCGTCACGCCGGAGTCCAGGAGCGTCGTCGCAAGCGAGAACGCAAGGGCCGCCAGCCGGCATCAGCCCGGCAGCGACATATGCCAGTCGGGGTATGTCTGGCGCGAGGCGTTTTACGGCGACAAGGTCTGCACGACACCTGAACGCCGCAGCGAAGTTCGCCAGGAGAACCTGGTCGCCTCGCAGCGCGTCGCGCAATAGCCGCGACTGAAAGCCGCGACGGAAGGGGGCGTCAGAGCAACCGGAATTCGTGTTCCGGTTGCTCGCGCGGCAGGCACGCGCTTACAATGGAATTCGCCCAGCGGCCGCCACCGTTCGCAAGGCGCAGGTGATCCGCGGGCTGGAGATCAGCGCCATGGCAGCCGATCAATATGTTCGCTACGACCCCTCTGTCGAAGAGCCAAGTCCCGAAGAGGCCGACGCCGTCCGGGACATCGTCGCCTCGATCGAGCGGACCAGCGACGCCACCTTCAAGCGATTCCACCACGGCATTCGCCAGCAACATGCCAAAGGCGTCGGCTTCCTGCGCGGCGAGCTGACCGTCTACGACAATCTGCCGGCGCATCTGCGCCAGGGCCTGTTCGCAAAGCCTGCCCGTCATCCGATTATCGTCCGGCTCTCCACCGCTTTCGGGCTCAAGAGCGATCGCGTTCGCGCGCCCCGCGGCATGGCGATCAAGGTCCTGGGTGTGTCCGGCGACAAGGCGCTGGCGGATGACACTTCGACCAACCAGGATTTCCTTCTCGTCAATCACCCGAGCTACATGGCCGATGCCAAGGCTTATCTGGCAGCCCAGCGCAACGTCGAGCGCAATCTGAATACCCCGGACGTCGGATTCAGGATCGTGGGTTTCTTCTCGCGCATCGCCATCACGGTTTCGAACGCGACTGGCGCCCCTATACCATTGCTTGCGAAGGCGCTTGGCGACCCCGGCAACAACATCCTCGGCGAAACCTTTCACACCGAGGGCACGCTTCGCTTCGGCGACTATATCGCGAGGATCCGGGCGGTGCCGGTCTCGGATGCCGTGCGCAGGCTCACGGGTCAGCCCAGCCATGACGGCGACGAAATCGTGCGGGACTCGGTCACGGAGTTCTTTCGGGAAAACTTTGCGGAATATGAGCTGCGAGCCCAGCTCTGCACCGACCTGAAACGCACGCCGGTCGAGGATTCCTCGATCGACTGGCCAGAGGATGTCGCGGTGCCACAGCCGCTGGGCAAGATCACCCTTCCCTCACAGGCCGCCAATACCTCCACACGCCGCGACTACGCCAATGATGTCCTGTCGTTCGATCCCTGGCGTTGCCTGGCCGATCATCAGCCGCTCGGCTCGATCATGCGGCTGCGCAGGGATGCCTATCGCGCGTCGCGCGAGCGACGGCACAAGCAGAACGGACCGATCCCGCCGCCCAGAGAACCGCAAGATATCAGCGAGTTTCCCGATTGATGTCAGGCCGGCAGATGCAACTGTCCGCTGCACCGGCAATCTCGGTGCGGGCGAAGAATGGCAGCGAGCGCAGCGGGTCGTCAGGCGCGAGCGAACTCTCCAGCGACTTCACAACCGTATGAGAGTGCCGTCTCCAGTTCGCTGCCTTCCGTGCCTCTCCACGGCTGGCGTAAAACTCGGCGAGCGAGGCGTAGACCCGCCACGCCGCGTAGGGTAGCCCAGCACGGTGAACGGTCGAAACGGCCTCGGACAGGTGCCGCCTGGCGCTCTCCACATCGCCGCTCAGTAGCGCAATTCTCGCCATCACCTCCTGACACAGCGCGAGGAACGGCCGATCCGGTGCCGCGCTCGCCACCCCGTGGAACCGGCTCGCGGCCGCCTTTGCCTGGTCGAGGTCGCCGGCCTCGATCCAGTACTCGCAGCAGTTCAGCAAATACTGCGGCATGACCAGCGACTCGATCGGCACACCGTCCACCTCCATCCGCCGCTCGACGGCATCGAGATGCTGTCGCGCCAGAGTGAGGTTGCGCATCCCGAGCTGGGCGCGCACCAGCAAATTCCTGCCGAGGAAGAAAGTGAACGGGTTTGCCTCGAGCATCGGGGCGATGACTTCCTGCGCCTGTCTCGCCGCAGTCTCATGGTCCCCTGCCGCGGCATGAAGCCACCCGATCGTGAGCTGGCATAGGGCGCGCGCCTGCGGATTCGCGTTCCGCTCCGCGATGGCGAGCGCCGAGCGAACGCTCTGCTGCAGCGCCCCCCATTCGCCCACGTAGAGGGACGCGAACGCTTCGACGGACTCATAGAGCACGAAGAGGTAGACGTCGCCGAGCACGCGGGCGAGCTGCTTGCCCCTGCTCGTCGCATCAATGCAGGCCGGATAGTTCGACCTCAGGAACTCGAGCACCATTTCCATGGAGCAGCGACGCAAGCGCATGCTGAGGTCTTGCGCTTCCGAGATCAGTGCCGACGCCTGCTCCGAGAACTCGGCGTCCTCGCGGCTCCAGCCGCGAAGCATCAGCTTCAGATTGGCGACGTTGCCCCTAACCAGGGCAGCGAATGCAGCGTCATCGATCGCCCGGCTCTTCGCCAGTGCCTGCTCGGCGAAGGGCAGGCATCGTCGCCTATCGACATAGAGGCAGAACCTGCTGAGATCGACCAGCGCGTTCACCTCCTCCCGAACGAGGCCGTTCTCGGCTGCATGGGCGAGGATCGCGCCGAGATCCTGCAGCGAGTTCAGGAAGTCGCCACCGGCTCGCCAGGCCCAGGCGCGCTGCAACAGCAGCTTCAGGCGCGTCGGCACCTGCACGTTTGTCGGCAGATGCGGCACGAGATCCAGGGCACGCGTGAGGTAGTTCGCAGCCTCGCGCGTGCTGAAGCGCCGCGCCGAACCCTCGGCCGCCGTGGCGAGATAGCGCATTGCCTTCGGAAAATCGCGCCCGAGCTCGAAGTGACGCGCGAGCACCGAGGCGACCTCCCCGGCTTGTGATCCATACCCGCGCTCGAGACTGACACCGAGCCGCACGTGGGTATTCACGCGGCGGGCCGGCGCCAGCCGCTGGTACAGCATCTCCTGGTACAGCGCGTGCTGGAACGCGTAGCGGCCGGAGACCTCTCCGCTCGGCCATTCGGTCGAACCGGCTACGAGGATGATGCGGCCCGCACGCGCGAGCTCCTCGCACATCTGCTCCACGTCCAGCACGTTTCGATCGAGCGCGTCCGCGATGTGCAGCGCCGAGAACTCGGCCCCCGCCGCGCTCGCGACCTCGAGCAGGCTGCGCTCCTCAGCCGTGAGATGATCGATCTGCCGCGCGATCATGCCCTGCAAATCGCGCGGCATGCTGTCGTGCGAGGCCGCCTCCTCACGCTCCAGCCGCCACCTGCCGTTATCCTCGACGAGCACGCGCTGGGCAACGAGATGATCGAGGAGCGACGTCACGAACAAGGGCTGCCCCTCGGTCCGCGCGAAGATGCGCTCGACCAGTTCGCCGGCGAGTTCGGCCGAGTTGAAGCGCAGGGCGAGGTAGCGCTCGACGTCGCCGTCCGTCAGCCGATCGAGCGCGAGCTCGGTCGCACGTCCGTGGATCTGGAGATCCTGGTGGACGGCCTTGACCGGATGTCCGCCGACGGCGACTTCCATCGGCCGATAGGTGGCGAGAACGAGGATCGCCGCCTTCCGGTCCCGCCGCGCGAGGCGCGACAGAACATCCACGGTAGCAAGATCACTCCAGTGCAGGTCTTCCAGGATGATGATCCAGGGCCGCTTCGCGGCGATGCTCTCCAGAAGATCGGCGAACTCACGCAGCATGCGTTCCCGCGTCGCGCCAAAAACCTCCTGCTGGAAGGCGACGCGATCGCCTTCACCAAGGAAACCCGGCATCTGGGCGAGCCACGTCGGCGCGTGCTCGCGAATGGCGGCGAGCATTGCGGCGTCTCCCTCGCCGCGGCATCGTTCGTTGAGGGCTTCAATCAGCGGCAGGAAAGCCTCGTGGGTGCCGAACAATTCGTTGCAACCGCAATGCAGCACACCGGGTCTCTCGCCTGCCATCCGATCGAGAGCCATCTGAACAAGCGTCGTCTTGCCTATTCCGGCTTCGCCGGTGATGAATACGACCTGACGCTGACCGGCGCGGACCTTCTGCAACGCGGTGTCGAGTGTCTCGAGCGCCGTCGTGCGTCCAACACGCCATTGCCGCCTGCGGTCCGCGACGTCCTCGGACGGCTCCTCCAACCGTTCGGCGGCCGACGATGGTGTGGTGGTAACGGGTGCGATGAAGCGATAGCCGCGTCGCGTGACCGTCTCGATGTAGCTGGGCGACTGCCTGTCGTCACCGAGCGCCGCACGCAGCGCATTCATAGCAACCGCGAGACTCGACTCGCTGACATGCAGATCCGACCAGACTGCGTCGAGCAGCTCTTCTTTCGTGACGAGCTCGCCCGGACGACCGATCAGGCAGCAGAGGACCTCGAAGGGTTTCGGCGCCAGCACGACACGCTCCGGTCCGCGCCACAGCAGCGCATTGGCGCGATCGAGCCGAAACTGACCAAAGGCGAGCTCGTCTCTCCGCACGGCCGCGACCTCCGGATGATTTCCGAGCTTAAGAGAAAGCTCAGTCAAATGTAAGGACGGCGTAAGGACTCCTGCCGTTTCTCGGCGTTAGCGTCGCGCCTGGCGATGTCGTGAACATCACCAGGAAGCATTTCATCACGCTGTCTTTTTCAATCAGGGCAGTCGATGCCCAAATTTTGGCAGGGAGTTGACCATGCCACTTCCATACCGCAGAGGTATTTTTTCAACCCGTGATTGCGAAGGCTGGTTCGTATTCGTCTACGCGATCGCCTGCGTGCTTGCCGCCGTCTATTTCTCGTCGTCGGAGCCAATCGTCATCGACGCCGGCTTTGCGATCATCGCGCTTCTGCCGTGACCAGCGCCGGATAGCGCGCCCATTACCCGCGCTCGCGCGCGACAGCGCGAGCGCGGAGTCTCGGTCGGCCGACCTGTCAGGGCTACCCTCGCGCGACTCGTGCGATCACCAATAGCCGCCGCCATAGTAGGGGCGGTATGGCCGGTAGTAGCCAGAGCCGTAACCGTAATACGGTCGATACGGGCGGGCATAATAGGGCGAATAGGCGTAGCCGGGCGCGTAGCCGTAATAGGCTGGCGCGTAGCCACCGCCGTAGCCATAGGGGCCGCCGTAATACGGATCACCATAGTAGCCGTAAGGCGCGCTGCTCGCGATGGCGCCCCCGATGATGGCCCCGGCCGCGAGCGCTCCGACTCCCCAGCCGAATCCGCCGCCGCGCCATCCCCATCCGCCGCGCCAGTACACCTGCGTGACGTCGTTGGAGACAATGGCCTTGATCGTCGCCACATTGGTCGGCATTGGCGCCGCCGCGGCCTGTTGCGCTTGGCCCGCCATGACGGCACCGGCGAGCGAACAGGCTATTGCCGTTTTCCAGATACTCATCACCTTGCTCCCTGTCTGACGTTTCGTTTGGCAAAAGGGTCGCACGCCGCATGATCTGGCATCTTTGCGCTGAATCAAAGCGTCCGCTTGCGTGCACCGCACAAGCATCCCGGCCCGTCGTCGATCGCGACCGCCTCAAACCTGAGAAAGCCGGCGCGGATCGACCCCGCGCCGCCGCGGGCGCTGAAATGCCGCAGGACGAGCACCCGCAAGCGACAGCCGAAGCGGCTACTTCGTCCTCATGCCCGGATCGGCCGCCGATGCCATGAGATCGCGCGCCTCGCGGCCGCCATGCGTAAACCAGCTCTGGCGCAGATCGACATTTCTGAACGTGCCCGAGCCAAGCAGGCAGCCGGCTGCCGTCGGGACCACGACGAAATCATTGCCGAAGGCGAGCACGTCGATGCGATAGGTGTGCGTCCCCGCATCGACGAGCTCCCAGCGGCCTTGCAGCAACTGCGCGTGGCGATCGCTTTTGGCGATGGCGGTGCCGTTTTCCGTCAGTGACAGGGCCCACGCCCCGTCGAAGGAGGAGGTCTCCGCGCAGGGCGAGAGGACCTGCCAGGCCTCGGCGAGATCGCGTTGCTGTACGGGGTGATCCGGAGTGCCGGTCAGGTAAGCCAGCCCGACTGAAAGCAGCCGCAGCAGGCCGAACATTTCGTTGGCGCAGGGCATCGGATAAATCCAAAAAAATATGAAAGCGATCTGAAATAGCCTTTAGCCTACCACCCTTCCGGGGCGGTCTGGAAGGCTCGGCAATCAAAAAAAGCCGAGCCGGAGGGCGGCCACGACCTATGGCAACCAACAGGGCACTTTCCGAATTGTTATCCGTGCCGCTAGAATTCTGCTTCGATGCAAGCGCCGCCGGCTTCCCACGCGGGAAGTTTCGGGGCGATAAAAACGGGGCCCCCGGGAGGACAGAATGAATCGTGTTGGAAATGAGCCACTCGCGCGCCAGGCCCTGGCCTTCGTTCTCGCCGGCGGACGAGGAAGTCGTCTTCTCGAGCTCACCGACCGGCGTGCCAAGCCGGCGGTCTATTTCGGCGGCAAATCCCGCATCATCGACTTCGCGCTGTCGAACGCCGTGAATTCCGGCATCCGGCGCATCGCGGTGGCCACCCAGTACAAGGCCCACAGCCTGATCCGGCATCTCCAGATGGGCTGGAACTTCTTCCGGCCCGAGCGCAACGAGAGTTTTGATATCCTGCCAGCGAGCCAGCGCGTCTCGGAGACGATGTGGTATGTCGGCACGGCCGATGCCGTCCACCAGAACATCGACATCATCGAGTCGCACGGCGCCCGCTTCATCGTGGTGCTCGCCGGCGATCACATCTACAAGATGGATTACGAGGTGATGCTGCGGCAGCACGTCGAGAGCCGCGCCGACGTCACCGTCGGCTGCCTCGAGATGCCGCGCACTGAATCCTCCGGCTTCGGCATCATGCATATCGACGAGAACGGCATCATCCAGTCCTTCCTCGAGAAGCCGAAAGACCCGCCGCCGATGCCCGGCAAGCCCGACATGTCGCTTGCCAGCATGGGCATCTACGTCTTCGACGCCAAATTTCTATACGACGAGCTGAAGCGCGACGCCGCCGACCTCAACTCGAGCCACGATTTCGGCAAGGACATCATTCCCTACATCGTCAAGAACGGCCGCGCGGTGGCGCACCAGTTCTCGAGCTCATGCGTCCGCTCCGGCGACGACACGCGCTCCTATTGGCGCGACGTCGGCACCGTCGACGCTTACTGGGCCGCCAACATCGATCTCACCGACGTTGTGCCGGAGCTCGATCTGTTCGACCGCTCATGGCCGATCTGGTCGTATGCGGAGATCACGCCTCCCGCCAAATTCGTGCACGACGAGGAGAGCCGGCGCGGACAGGCGGTGAGCTCGCTGGTATCAGGCGGATGCATCATCTCCGGCGCCTCGCTGCGGCGGTCGCTGCTGTTCACGGGCGTGCGGATCAATTCCTATGCCAATGTCGAGAACGCCGTGATCATGCCTTACGTGAATGTCGGCCGCGGCGCGCAGCTGCGCAACGTCGTGATCGACCGTGGCGTCGAGATTCCCGAAGGACTCGTCGTTGGTGAGGATCCGGAAGCCGATGGCGCGCGGTTTCGCACCACCGAGCAGGGCATCTCGCTCATCACCCAGCCGATGATCGACAGGCTGAGTGCATGGCATTGATGCGCGTTCTCGCCGTCGCATCGGAAATCTATCCGATCATCAAGACCGGCGGTCTTGCCGATGTCGCCGGCGCGCTGCCGGCCGCATTGAAAGCCCATGACGTCGAGATGCGGACGCTGCTGCCGGGCTATCCGCCCGTCATGCGGGCCTTGCCGCAGGCGAAGGAAATCCGGCGCTGGCCGGACTATTTCGGTGGGCCCGCGCGCCTGCTCGCGGGCACGCAGGACGAGCTCGACCTCTTCGTGCTCGACGCGCCACATCTCTACGAGCGGCCGGGCAACCCTTATGTCACCGCGGAGGGTACCGACTGGCCCGACAATGGCGTGCGCTTTGCGGCGCTGTCGCGCGTCGCCGCCGATATCGGCCTCGGCCTCGTCCCTTCGTTCGTGCCCGATGTCGTGCATGCACACGACTGGCAGGCGGGATTGCTGCCAGCCTATCTGCACTATGCCGGCGGTCCCCGTCCCGGGACCGTGATGACCATTCACAACATGGCCTATCAAGGCAAGTTCGCCTATGAGATGCTTGCTTCGTTCAGCCTGCCGCCGGAGTCCTTCGGCCTCCGAGGCGTCGAATATTTTGGCGGGATCAGCTTCCTGAAGGCCGGCCTGCAATTCGCCGACCGCATCACCACGGTGTCGCCCACCTACGCACGGGAGATTCAGGGCGACGAGGGCGGCATGGGGCTCGGTGGCCTCTTGCGCGAACGCTCCGGCGTGCTCAGCGGAATCCTCAACGGCATCGATATCGGCGTCTGGAATCCCGAGACCGACCCCCACATCGCCTATCGCTTTGGCGCGAAGGAGCTGCAATTCCGGGCCGCCAATAAAGCAGCGCTGCAGAAGCAGTTCAATCTCGCGCCCTCGGCGGATGCGCTTCTGCTCGGCGTGATCAGCCGGCTGTCGTGGCAGAAGGGCCTCGATCTCCTGCTAGATGCCATTCCGACGATACTTGGCGAAGGCATGCAGCTCGCACTGCTCGGCAGCGGCGATGCGGACCTCCAGGAGCGCTATCAGGCCGCTGCACGTGCCCATCCCGGCCGCATCGCCGTCGTGATCGGCTACGACGAGATCCTTGCCCACCTCATCCAGGCGGGCTCCGATGCGCTCGTCGTGCCGTCGCGTTTCGAGCCGTGCGGCCTCACCCAGCTTTGCGCCCTCCGCTATGGCGCCGTGCCGGTGGTCTCGCGCGTTGGCGGGCTTGCGGATACGGTGGTGGACATCGGCGAGGCCGATAGCAGCGGCCACGACGCGACCGGATTCAAGTTCGCCCCGGTGACGGCGGAGGGGCTCGCAGCCGCGCTGCGCAAGGCGAACCTCGCCTTCCATGACCATTTGACCTGGCGCAGGCTGCAACTGAGCGGCATGACGACCGACGTCTCCTGGCGTAACCGGGCGGGCGACTATGCGGCACTCTATCGCACGCTCATAGCAGCCCGCCGGTAATGATGGGGCAACAGACGCATTTCCATCAACGAATCCGTGCTATAGGGCGGCCACCATGGAACCGCTCATCGTTAAGCTGCTCGGGTTCGCTGCGGCAACCTGCACGACCCTCGCCTACACCCCGCAATTCATCAAGGTCTGGAAGACCCGCTCCACCGAAGACATCTCGCTCGGCATGTTCCTCGCGATGATGCTGGGGCTTGCACTCTGGCTGATCTACGGACTGCTCTCGGGCGATGCGCCGCTGGTCGCCGCCAACGGGATCACCATGGTGCTCGCCGGCGGCATCCTGGTCATGAAACTGAAATACGGATGAGGACGGCCTGGTGGTCCCTGCCGGATAAACGCTGCTGCTCTCGAACATTCCAAGGCAAGCGATGGGATCACTGCCCCTCGGCCTGAACCGGGGGCTTCTGCTCGCCCTGGAGGCTCTGGCTCAACGACGCGAGCGCAGTCTTCAGGTCTTCGGAGATCGGCGCCAGGTCATTAAGGTCCTCGAAGGCTTGCGACACACGCTCATTCGCTGATTTCTCGAACGGTTCGAAGCCGTCGGAGATGCGCGTTTCTCCCCCGAGAACGATGGCAGCGGCAATTGGCGCGAGCAAAAGAACTGCGGCTCCAATGATGCCGGGTTTGCGATTGCCGTGACGGATCGGTGACGACTGCAAGAGGTGATCGGTGGTCATTGTCTTACCTCGCGACGTTCGGTGCCTGCATGATGCCGATCGTCGCGAACAAACGGTAGATCTCGCGTCCACCATTAAGAGGTACTCAAGCGGAGGCGCTTCTTACTTGAAATGCAGAACTATGCGGTCCGTGACCTTTTCGAGCGAAAGGTCGCCGGAGGTTATGCCCGGCAATGCGGATATTCAGCCACCGAACTCGTACGACGCCATCGCGACGTTTGCGACCTCATCGACGAACAGACGGTGCCCCGTATCGCCATCCGCCGCACCGGCCGCGACCATCAGCGGCAGCAGGTGGTCCTCTCGCGGATGGGCGAGGCGCGCGCCCGGCGCGTTCTGCCACTCGATCAGCATGGCGTTGCGCCGCGCGGCGTCCGGCTGGCCGATCGCCTCGTTCAGATAGGCCTCGAACTCATACGACACGGACTTCGATTCCGCGCGTCCGAAGCCGCGCATGTTGTGATAGGTGAGACCGCTGCCGATGATCAGAACGCCCTCGTCGCGGAGCGCCGCCAGCGACTGGCCTACCCTGATATGCTCGGCCGGATCGTAGCTCGATTTCAGCGACAACAGCACGATCGGCATATCGGCATTCGGATACATCAGGCCGAGCGGCACGAAGGTGCCGTGATCAAAGCCCTGATTGGCGTCCTCGCGGCAATCGACGCCGGCATGACCCAGAAGCTCCTTCACCCGCGCGGCCAGCGCCGGTTCGCCTGGCGCGGGGTATTTGAGGTGATAGGTATGCTCGGGGAAACCGTAGTAGTCGTAGACCATCGGCGGATGTGCCGAGGTCGAGACCGTGAACTGGTCCGTCTCCCAATGACCGGTGATGACGAGCACCACCTTCGGCCGTGACGGCAGTCGTTGGGGTAGCCGGCCGAACTCCTGCGCGGTCTTGGCATATTGCACCCGCCTGTCGTCCATGAATGGCCAGGGTCCACCGCCATGCGACAGGAAGAAGGTCGGAAATCGCGTCATCGCCTCGGCTCATCTCTCTTGCAACAAGCGCGAGGCGTAGCCCTACGCGCTTTTCGGCGGCGAGCATAGGGAAACGCGCATGGTTAGCAAGCCGTTAACGATTTGCCTTCCAAAATCCGCAGCCGGTCGAAGCACTCGGCCAGTTGGTTTTTGCGGGAAGCAGGATGGCAAAGTTTGCGCTGGGGGACGTCGTCAACAGTGAGAAGGGTCGCCGCGGGGTGGTCCGCGCCGCCTACGTGTCGAGAGAAGGCCGGCAGTGCTACGCCGTCGAGAAGGACGGTGCGATGGACTTCATCGAGGAAGAGCGGCTGACGGCGGCGCCCCGCGTCGAGCTCGCAGCGTAGTCTCTTCGCTCACCCCTTCGGGCTCCGCCGTTCGAGATGGTCGAGGGGGCCCGACAGCGGATCGTCTCGGCTTGCTATTCCGTCATTGGAGATCTGCAGCAAGCGCTCGCCTTCCGAGCTTGCGTTCCAACGCGGCAGGCCCGGCCCGTTGGGATCACCCGTCCTGGCGAAATTGGTCCAGTAGCCGCGCAACTGACCCGCGAGCTCGCGGTCGGCGCGCGTAAAGGGGCTCGCGCCTGGCACGCCCTGGGCGCCGAAAACGAACTGCAATTCCGCACCGTGACCGCCATCGCCGTTCGCACGCTGGGCTTCGCCCGAATAGGCGAAGCGATAGCGGTAGGTCGGCGCGCCAGTCGCCGCGTGCAGACGCGCGAGGAACCGCGCGGGCTCAGTGAAGACCCGGTCCGTATAAAGCCGGGCGGCAAGCTCCCCGGGTTTGCCGGAAAGACCCGGATAGAGCGCCTTCAATCGATCGGCGGATTCACCGGCGAGGCGGAGCTCCTCCTTCAGATCGGGCTCACCGACAAAACTCGTCTCGTCCTCGTTCGAGCCGATGATCATCGGGATGCGGCTTTCATGCGCAGCACCGAAGCCGCTCGCGATATCTTCCGTCACGAGCCGTCCGTCCAGCACCGGGCCGAAGCTGCGCGCAGATTTGGCGAACAGCAGGGTTTCGGCCGCGAGCAGCATTCTCGTATCCGACGCACGCGGATCAGACGTACTCCTGTCGCGCGCGACCAGGGAGAACACACGTTGCCCAACGGCCTCAGCCTCTTGCAGCGGTGCTATGCCTTGGCGCGCAGGCAGCGACTGCAAGATCGCCTTATGAAACAACTCGCGTGCCTCTCGGCAAAGCATCAGAAGGGCAATCGAGGTCGCGCCGGAGCCCGAACCGAACAACGTGACGTTGTTGGGATCGCCGCCGAACGCGGCGGCATTGTCATGAACCCAACGCAGCGCCGCGATCTGGTCCATCATGCCGTAATTGGCGCTTGCGCCGTCGGGCGCATTCACGGCGAGCGCGGGATGCGCAAGCCAGCCGAACACGCCGAGACGATAATTCACCGTCACGACGATGATGCCGGCCTGCGCAAGCTTCGCGCCATCGAACAAGGGATCGTTCGCCGTGCCCGTGACGAAGCCGCCATCATGGAAGAAAACCATCACCGGCAGCGGGCCATCGACGCCGAAGGGCCGAAAGACGTTCAGCGTCAGACAATCCTCGCTCGCATGGGGCATCGCAGGCTGCAGGCACGCCGGACCAAAATCGTAGGCGGTTCGCATCTCCGAGCTCTCGGCGAGCGCCTCTGGCGCGCGCCATCGGAGTAGCCCGACTGGCGCGGCCGCGTACGCCAGTCCCTTGAAAGAAGCCACCTCGCCTTCGACAGCGCCGAGCATCTGGCCTTCATGCGTCAAGGCAAACGGGTATTGCCCGGCCTGCTGGGCCGCGGCCAAGCCGACCTGTCCCAG
>NZ_JBANBJ010000041.1:0-78540 GCF_059803515.1 Bradyrhizobium sp. UFLA05-125
AACGTCCCAACAACGGGATCAAATGCGGCCGAAAGACTGCTCGTATTTCCGGCCGCATCTGTCGACGTCGCGGTAAAAGCGTGCGCCCCTGCGGCAAGCGATCCGGTGGTGACGCTCCACGTTCCATTGGACGCGGTGATCGCTGTTCCGAGAAGCGTCGCCCCCTCGTACAGCTTGATCGTACTGCCGGCCTCCGCCGTCCCCGATACGACAACCTTGTTGGACGCGATGAGCGTGTCCGAGACGAGAACCGGCTTGTTGGGCGCAACCGTATCGACCGTAACGTTCAACGCGCTGGACACCGTGCTGACATTGCCGGCCGCGTCCACCGCCTTGCCCGTAAAGGCATGGGTCCCGTCGGCTAATGTGCCGGTCGCAAACGACCAGATGCCGTTGGCATCAACCGTGGCGGTGCCGATCTGCGTTGCGCCGTCGGACACCAGGACCTTGCTGCCTGCCTCCGCTGTGCCACTCAGCGTCAGTTGATTGGCATTCGTGATGCCGTCGCCCGGGATGTTGCTGTCCGGCGAGAAGCTTGCAATGCTCGGCGCGTTTGGTGCAGTTGCGTCGATGGTGATCGTAACAGAAGTTGAAACGCCGCTGACATCGCCAGTGCCGTCTGTGGCAACCGCCGTGAACGAATGGCCTCCGTCCGCCAGGGCCGCCGTCGAAAAGCTCCAGACGCCGTTACCATCAGCCGTCGCGATCCCGATCTGCGCTGTCTGATCGAATATCTTGATCGTTACTCCGGCTTGTGCCGTTCCGGTCAGGGTCAGCTGGTTTGCATTCGTAAGTCCGGCGGCGGTCGACGAGGTCGAGCCCGCGAGAGACATTGTCGGTCCTGTCAGCCCCGCCATGGTCATGGATGCGCCAGTGGCGGAGACGAACGCATAGTCGGACGATGACAGCTGCGTCACCCCGGCGATCCGGAAGCTGTCGGTTCCACCCGCATAGTGAACGGTCCACTCGTCCCCGACATTTGTCAGATAAGCACCGGCGTCGTAACCCTTCAGCATCAGCTTGTCGTGCTCTGCTGTCGCACTCGTGAACACGTGGAAGTCGGCTATCGTGTCGTGGCCACTTCCGATGCCATAGATGAACGTGTCATTGCCGGCACCGCCGAACAGCCAATCGTCGCCACCGGCACCGTTGAGAATGTCATTCCCACTGGAGCCAACCATCCGGTTCGCCAGATCGTTGCCGACGCCGGTAAGTCCTCCCGTCATCAGGGTAAGGTTTTCGACATTGGCAGGCAGCGTGTAGGATGACCAGGCTTGAACACTGTCGATGCCGCCGCCAGGATTTTCGATGATCTTCTGGCTTGGATTGCCGATGACGTAAGTATCGTCGCCGGTCCATCCCACTAGGGTGTCATCGGCGTTCACCGCCGTGATCTGATCATTTGCGGCAGTGCCGTAGACGATATGGCTGCCGGTCGAGCCGCTGATCCAGGACGTAATGGTGCCCCCCACCGGCAAAGTCGACGGCAGCTGGAAGTCGTCGCTGGTGAAGGCCGAGATCGTCGTGTTGCGAAAAACCAGCGTGTCCTGGCTGGTCAGCGCGAGATACACGTCGTTTCCGACCTGTGTCATCGCCGCCTTGATGTCGTTGAAGGACGTGAACGCAAAGCCGTTCAGTTGGACGATATCATGTCCCGCAGCTGATCCCGGCGTGAAGTCGGTGATGATGTCCGAACCGTCGCCAGAGTTGATTACGAACGTGTCGGCGCCCCCGCCGCCAGTCAGGATGTCATTGCCGAGTCCGCCGGTGATGATGTTGGCGGCATCGTTGCCGAGGATGATATTGGCCTCGGAATTGCCAGTGCCGTTGATCGCGGCCGACCCTGTCAGCGTCAGGTTTTCGACATAGTCCGGCAGCGTGTACGACACCGACGACATGACCGTATCGACGCCGCCGCCGTAGCTCTCGACGACCTTGGCGCCGGGATCCGTGACAATATAGGTATCGTCGCCGAGGCCGCCGGTCATCGTATCGGCCCCGCCGGCGCCGCCGAGCAGGTCGTTGCCTGACGTTCCGGTCAAGGTATCCGCATCTGCGGTGCCCGCAATGGTCGTCGTCGGAGCGCCGCTGGTCAGAAGCGTGTAGTTCGCAAGCGTGTATTCCGGCAGCTGATAGGCCTTGATGTAGTCAATGCTCATCTGCGCCGTCGCGCTGGAATCCGCGTTCCCGGCCCAGCTTCCACCCATCGCCAGGTTGGCGATCATGTACATCGCGGTGTTCATGTCGGACGGGGTCGCGACCTGTCCGACTTCGACCCCATCGACAAAATAGGTCAGCGTATAGGGGGTCCACTCCACACCAAAGGTGTGATCACCGGCCGCAAGATCGGGGGTATTTGCCCAATAGCCTTGATTCGACGTACTCGAAGAAACGAAGCCATAATGGGATTGGTCGGGGTCCTTGCCCAGCGCTTCAAGCGCATCGAGTTCCGTGCCGAGACCATGCGTATTGATCGGTAGCATCCAGAAGGCAGGCCAGGCGCCCTTGGTATCAGGCAACGTCGCCTTCATCTCGAAGTAGCCGTAGGTCTGAACGAAGCTATTCTCGGTCGTGATCACGCCCGATGAGAATTGATGATTGCCGACATAAGCAGCATCGTTCGATGGAATGGGCGCCGCCGTAATAACGAGATGGCCGTCCTGTATGGAGAACGGATTGAGGCCCAGCGGGCTCGACGCCTTGCTTCCAGGCAGGCCGGTGAAGCTGGGGTCGACATAGACTTCCTGCTCGCCGGAAAGCGTGTAACTTGCTGTTCCGCTCCAGGCGTAGTTTGTCTTCCAGGTCAGATGCGGATCCTGGCCCGCGGAGAGCGAATTGAAATCATCGCCAAAGGTCTGAATCAATCCCGTGGGCGCCGTGACGATATTGATGTTGGCCGTCGTGAATTTCTGAACCTGTGTATTTTCAAGCGTTATCTTCTCGCCGTTGCCGAGCGACAGAACGACATCCGTGCCGACCTGTTGCATCGCCGCCGTGACGTCGGCGAGCGTCTTGAAGGTCGTGCCGTTGATCTGGAGAATGTCCCCACCGGCACCGGTTTGAAAATCCGTGATGATGTCGTTGCCGTTTCCGGTCCGGATGACAAAGGTGTCGCTGCCGGCTCCGCCGGTGAGGACATCATTGCCCTTGCCGCCATCGATCATGTTGTTGCCGGCGTTGCCGACGATGATATTGTCGAGATCGTTGCCGGTCGCGGGCGCGTTGTAGCTTCCCCCAAGCGTCAGATTCTCGACATTCGGCGCATTGACGAGACTGTAGCCGTCGACCATGCCGTCGTAGATGGTGTCGATGCCCTGACCGGCCAGTTCGACCACCTTTGTTTCGTGATTGTACATGAAGTACGAGTCGTCGCCCGCACCGCCGACCAGTGTAACGCCATCCCCCATCGCCTGCAGCGAGTCGTTCGTCGCGGCGCCCGTAAGCGTCCCCCCGGCTCCGACCGTAGTCCACGCCGTATTCGGCGATGCGCTGACCGGCAGCGGATTGTCGAGGACGACGTTTGCCGCCGTGAGAGACGAGAGCGCAACGTTCTGCAACGTGAGCGTCTCGCTCGACGAGAGCGTGACGACAACGTCCGCGCCTGTCTGCTTTGCAGCGGACATGAAGCTTGCAAAAGTTGTAAACCCGTAGTTCTGCACGCGCAGCACGTCCCCACTGGTGCCGCCCTGAAAGTCGCTAATGGTGTCGGAGCCATAACCCTTCGAAAGGACGAAAAGGTCGCTGCCGGCGCCCCCGGTTAACAGGTCGTTCCCGGTGCCGCCAAACAAGATATCGGCGCCGGACGTTCCGTTGATCGCTAAGGCATAAGTCATGATGGTCGCGTGCTCTCGTTGCACGACGACCATCGAAGACGGGCCTCAACGCCGACTTAGCCGTATGTGGACAATTTGAGATATGGGACGATCCCTCTGTGATCGCTTAAGGCGGGCCTAAAGTACGCCGTGCACAGAGCATCCGCTTTCCGAAGCCACGTATATTTACGGGGGGGGGGAGCCAGGACGTGACGAACAATTATCGTCCCAATCAAGCAACCTTCGCAGCGCAACGGCGCCGTCTCACTCTCTGGGCGGCGTATCCGTTCAATGACGAAGACACTTCTGGGAACTTTCGTCGGTGATTTCAGTCGGCTCGCCACGATGAGAAGGGAGCTTATAGATCAGCCAATCGTCTGTCTCTTCGCTATATTCTGCAACCCTACGCAAGTAGTCGAGGAGATTCGCATTTCGCACTACGAGTGGCCGCCCAGCGTGGTCTTTCGCCCCCCGCGCTATCCCCACCCATGCCGCGCCGGAAGCCTGTAGAGCCTGCATTCTCTGCACAGCAGCCGCATCATCTTCGAGCATTCCCCAATCGTCATCCAGTACGGGGCCCCCCGGCGGGCACAGTCCGCCGGGTGGAAACACCCATCCCCTTCGACGACTGTAGTAAATCGCGACCGGATCGCCGATTTCAGCTGCTGCTGTCACAACGAGTTCTCCAGCATTGCTGAGCTGTCGAAGACGCTCGCCCAATTGCCAGCTGGAATACGAAACTGGCGCTCTAAGAGACTTAACGATTGATCCGCTCGACCACCACAGAAGGGCCGCGACGAATGCACTGAAGAGAAGGCCTCGCCCGTCTGGGCTGTGTTGCACAACCCTATTCCACCCTTCTCCGGCCAGCCCCGCTAGTGGGAGGCACAGCGTTGCCAGATTCCAGGGATTGACAGTGAGTTCTTGTGCCGCAAAAAGATAAACTGCCCCCACCGCTGCAAGCCATACTCGGAACAAGTTATCGAAGGGAGTCTTGTTCTCGTTGCTGGGCAACATAGCAAAGCCTCCAATTCCGACCAGCAGCAGGATTGGATAGCCAATCAACCATTTTAGATGACGCACAAACTGCAAAAGATAAAATGTGTTTTTGAAAAAGCCGACCGGGTCCTGAAAGAAATAGCCATGACCCGCTACATGATAGGGCGGATGAGAATTGCCTAGGTAAACTGCCCAGCGATAGTAGAGAACGCACGGAAGCAAAGTTACGGCGAGCGCAATCAAGAGATGTTTCACCGACTTACCGGTCGGATCGAAATTTGTCCGGAGGTGCCGCCAACAGATCCAAATCATGACGGCAATAATGGAAATGCCGGGCAGTTTCGCCAGGATACCCAATGAAGTGCACAATACTGCGGACGAAAGAAAGATGAATCGCCTCGTCCTCAAATGGAGCAGCAGCAGCCAGAGCCCCGTCGTGGTCAATGCAAGCATTGCCGGCTCAGGCAGAAAAGAACGATCAATGAATGCTAGCCCCGGCGTCGCGGCAAGCACGGCTGCAGGACCCCAGGCCCTATGACGTCCCAAGGCCTCAGCAGACAGCAGATAAAAGGCTAGTAGAGTCCAGAAACCAAAGATGACCGCTATCAGACGACCATGCCAGTCCTGCCAGCCGACCAGCTTGTTCAAAACGGCCGCGAGATAACTTACGACCTGGAATTCGCGACCTTGGTAGCTTAGACTTGGTCCGGTCCAATTGACCTCCGGGTACAAAATATTCCAGCTTCGCTCTAAGAAATTGTCAGACATCATCGCGGTGCTAGCTTCCCGCCAACTGAAGCTGTCCCACAGCGGGCTAGTTATGTCGGGCAGCCGAAGAGACGCCCCCACCGCGAACACGATTGCCAATATCGCCGGGGAACGGCGCAATGAACGAAACATGCTTAGATCATGTCCTTTATTCTCGCTTCAGGTTTCTCAACGCCTCGACCACCGGTTCAATAAGGTCGCACCTTCTCCCACTCAAGCGTGCTCTTAATGATCGCATCGAGACTGTCAAATTTAGGCTTCCATCCCAATTCGGAAATTGCCAGAGTCGGGTCTGCGACGACCGCAATGGGATCTCCGAATCGCCGCGCTGCCTTGCGGATGTCGAGCTTCGTTCCAGCGACTTGCTCTACAGTCCGTAGAACCTCGAATACCGAATAGCCGCCACCATAGCCGCAATTGACCGTCAGGTTTGCAGCACCGTTCCTCAGCCGCGCTAGGGCAAGCCGATGAGCAACGGCGAGGTCCCTAACGTGAATGTAGTCACGAATACAGCTCCCATCCGGAGTTGGATAGTCGGTTCCAAAAATCTCTACAAAATCTCTCTTGCCGAGGGCCGCTTCGCTCGCGACCTTTATCAGATGACTGGTTCCTCTCGTCGCCTGCCCAAGCCGTCTCTGCGGATCTGCGCCTGCCACGTTGAAGTATCTTAGCACCGTGTACTTCATGGCATGTGCCCACGAAGCATCTGCCAGCATCCACTCCGACATAAGTTTGGACCGCCCATAGGGAGACTCAGGACGCAGCGTGTCGCTCTCCCGAACCGGCCGAAATCCATCGAAGCCGTAGACCGCTGCCGTCGACGAAAAGATAAAGTAGGGGACGTCACCCCCGACCGCGGCTTCAATCAGGCTCCGCGTCTTGCAGGTATTGTTCAGATAGTAACCAAGAGGGTTAGTGACGGAGCCGGGGACCTGGACCGAGGCGGCAAAATGAATGATCGCGTCGACCCCGTGCTCGGCGATGGTGCTAGCTACGACGGCTGCGTTGCCGACGTCACTGACCACGAGCCTAACGTTCGGCGGCACCGCCGCTTCAAAGCCGGTTGAGAGGTCGTCAAGGACAATCACCGTCTCGCCAGCGTCGATCAGTTCCAGTACCGTTTGACTGCCAACATAGCCGGCACCACCAGTAACTAGGACGGGCATCTGCAACGCTTCCTTTCAAGAAGACACGTCTTTTGCGATCACAAGACCTCGCGAAGAGCCTGCGCGAAGGTCTCGCCATTCCAATCCATCACTTGAATTCGCGGAAACTGGAATAAATCAGTCACCCGGCGACCGAGGCCCTTCGCTTCCGTCGAGCAGGCCCACTCAAAACCGCACTCTCGTGCCAGCCGGGCCGACTTTTCGTCGAATTCTCCATACGGATAGGCAAACCCCGCGACGCGGCGACCACTCAGCGCATCGCAAACCGCCTTGCCCTCCGCCATCTCCCGCCTTTGCTCGTCAACCGTCAGCGGTGGAAGCACTGGATGACTGACCGTATGGCCGCCAAGTTCGACCGAACCATCAGCCACAAGCTCAGCGATCTGAGCGGATGACATTGGGAAATCCTGTTCCGACGCGGGTTCCGAACCAATCTGCGAGCGCAATATCGCCATCGTTGCCAGGATTTCGGCATTGAGACGCAGACGAAGCCTTCCCCAAACCTCCAGATAGGTTGTCTGTCGCTGCGTCTTCGGCCCAGTCCACGTTCTCCAGCTAGGCGCATCGACATCCATACCCGGGGGAATCCGAAGATTCACCTCCTCGGCGCCGATCTGGACTGTCGCCTCGATCCCATCCGAGTTGAGCAGGATCAGCCGTGCAAGCTCATCCCACCAGTACTCCATGCGAGAGCCAACGGTCCCAGTAGCGAGGAATAGTGTCGCGGGAAGACCGTACCGGTTAAGTATTGGCTTGGCGTTGACGAGATTATCAACATACCCGTCGTCGAATGTTACGGCCACGGCATCACGCTGAAGCACATTGCGTTTATAGCGGTCCACCAGCTCGGCGAGCGGCATCACGGTGCGCGAAGCTCGCAGCAGTGCCATTTGCTCATCGAAGTGCGCGGCACCGACGGCCAATCCCCACGGATCAATCTTGGGTTCGGCGACCCGATGATACATCAGGATGACCGGCTTTGGACGAAGCAGGCGGACAGCACGGATGACACGTTTGCGAACCGAGAACATGCCTATATCTCTACTGGCGGAGAACGTTCCGAAATCTACCCTTCACACGATGCAACCCCGACCGCATGGAACGCGATAGAAGTCCGCCAATCCTATCCGAAATCTCGAATACTCGATCCGAAACACGGAGCTCGCTCCTATGCTCGGGATAGGCCGCGAGGCTCCTGCGGAGAACTCTTTCGACATCCGAATAACGAACTCCGCTTTCGGATAGGTATCCAACAATCCATTCGAGAAACGCCTTTCGAGCAGTGTGCGGCTCAAATCGATCATAGAGACCGGAGCTGGATGCGACCGCGGACGTTGACGAGGGATGCTGGCGATAAACGGCTCTCGCAATGTTCGAAACCAGAACGGGATAGTGCAGGAACAGCCTCACCCAAAGAGTCTGGTCTTCGTAAAGCCTGAACTCCTCATGAAACCCTCCCACGGCCGCAATGGCGCTGCGGCGTATCAGGACGCTGCAGGTGCATGGAACCTCCCCCTTTTGCAAGAGCAGCACGTCCCTTAGCAGGGTGGGTGGCCGGTGCAGCCGATTGGCCTGGGCAGACATGTCTTCCACCCAATCTCGCTGCTCTTCCCCAGGGTGCCACCAGCGGGTCGGCCCATAAAGCATCATGGCCGCCGGGTTGGCCCGCATCAGCAGTACTTCTTCGGCCAGTTTGTCTGGATCGAAGAGATCGTCGGCATCGAGGAACGCGATGAACTCCCCCCTCGCGGCGGCAATGCCGGCATTTCTCGCAGCGGCTGCGCCATGGTTCGATTTCGCGTCAAGTATGATAAGCCGAATTCGATCGTCGACGTCCGCGGCAGCCTGAGCCATGGCCAGGCTTCGATCCGTCGATCCATCGTCGATCAACAGGAGCTCCCATTCAAAGAATGTCTGGTCACGAACGCTGGCGATCGCTTCGCCAACGTGCGCTTCGGCGTTGAGGAACGGCGTGACGATCGATACAACAGGCGTCACGGCTCAAGCTCCAATCAGGTTCGTTGCGCGCTTGCGAGCCTTCACGACGTCCCGCCAAGCGACCAGCAACGCACGACAAACCTTCAGCCACGTGCGGACGCTCACGCCTCGGCGGCGAGCGAGATACTGCATGGTCCAACGGAGGAACCTTAGGCGAGCCGCCTCATCCGCTCCCGCGTTCTGAGATTTGATCGACGCGCTCTTTGAATGCTGACGATATTTCGCCCAGACCTCGTCGGACACGAACACCGGAGCAGTCATCATCACTTTGGCAAAGAAAACCTGGTCTTCAAACATTCCTTTGAAGGCATCGTCGAAACCGCCAACCTCCAAGGCAATGCGCCGCGGAAACAACGCATTGCAGGTCGTCGGAGTTTGGTAGACGTTCAAGAGCAAACTCTCGAACAGACGCGGAGGCCCATAAGAACGACCGGGCACAACGCCGAGCTCGTAGTGAAAATCGCGATCCGATGGCAGGGACTGCCAAGAATACCATATTGTCGTTCGTCCATAGACCATGCCCAGCGCAGCGTCAGCCTCCAATAGCGCAACCTGGTCGAAAAGCTTATTTGGAAGCCATTCGTCATCGGCATCGAGGAATCCGACATACTTTCCCTGCGCCTGAGCAATCCCAAGATTCCTGGCGGCGCTCATACCGTGATTTCGGCCATCCGCGTGCCGGACAAGCCTGACTTGCTTGGGCCTCGCCGCGATGTATTCCTCGGCAATCGAGGCACTCTCGTCGGTAGATCCATCGTCGACGACGATGAGTTCCCAGTCCCGCAGCGTCTGGCCGACGATACTCTCAATGGCGTCACGCAAGAACTCCGCGCCATTGTAGACGATGATGATGGCAGATACTGTCGGATCAGCCATGGGAGCGCAGCCGTCTCCACGTCCGACGGGGCAATTGCCGCAGTCCCGGGGCTTTCTCGGCCCTGATGTTGATCGTTACCGGAAAACAGGGATCAAACTCGGCGAGTTTGTCGGCGTCTACCTCCTCTGCTGCAAGCCCTTGGAGAAAAAGTGTCGCAGCGTAGACATTGCCATCGCTATCAACATCCACATTTTTCTGTCCGAAGACTTCGCCAAACAAGCGGCGCGCCGACGCCTCGGTCAGCGACCAGTACCACTCCTTGCTCCATCTCCCGCGATCGATCCGTGTAATACCCGGCACCGTAACCAGAGCAACACCGCCTGGCCGAAGCGCGCGATGCATCTCACGCACGGCTGCAGGCATATCGTAAATGAGATGCAGTGTTTGGGTGATCAACAGGCAATCAAATGCACTACGCGGCAGGACGCGTTTCTGCGAAAGATCCCCAATAATGGTTGCCGACGGATTTCCCGCCGCGACGAACAAGACGTCTTGCTTGGTAATGCGTTCAGCGCCGAAGCGCCTAGAGTATGTATCGTCGCCAATCTCTAGAACACGCCCCTTGATCGAGGGGCGATTTCGGCGGAGGAAATCCTCGATGTATATTCGATCAATCGGCGTTCCCCGATCAAATCCGAATTCGTCGCTGACGGGAGAGGTTCGCGCCAGACCAGCAATATCGACCTTACCGAGGTCTGGCGATGCAACGGCCCTTACCGACTCATGGCCGCTCTCCGTCCTCGACCTGTAGTAGGTCCGCCAACTCTGTTGTCCCTTGCGCCAGGCTTGTGCAAGCCTCGGAACCGTCGAGGCCACCGGCCACTGCCGCTCGTGCACCTTTATCACCCACGCCAACATTCGGCTTATATCGTTCGACATGTTGGTGCCGTGTTGACGATACTCAGCAACGATCTGCTTACAAACCGCAATGGGATAGCGTTGCGCGAGCCTCAGATACACGTCGTAATCTTCGACCCGAGGCAAGCTGACATCGAAGCCGCCGCATTCCAACAGACGATCCCGAAAGTACGTGACTGTGGCGTGCATTCCAATCTGATTGCCGTGAAGCAGGTCATGGTAATCCAGCGATGCCGGCGGCCAGATGTCCTGGCCGATAGGCTTCCCATCTACGTCGATGCGTCGATGCCCCCCAAAAGCAAATGCGCATTCGGGATTAGCTTGTAGCGCAGCTACGCCGGCCGCCAATGCCCCGGGTAACAGCCTATCGTCGGCATCGAGGAAGATGATCAACTCCGCGGTCGCAGCCTTGAGACCTGTGTTACGAGCTGCGGCAAGGCCCTGGTTCGACTGCCGGACAAGTCGAGCGCGATCAAAGCGCTCTACAAGCGCGTCGGGCTCATCGTTCGATCCATCATCGACGACAATGATTTCGTCGGCTGGATGGGTTTGCGCCAGCACGCTTTCCAGGGCTCCGCTCAGAAAGCGCGCCTGATTGTAAACGTTGACAACGACGGCAATCCGGTAAGCGACGGGATTGGTGCCGGACCGTACAAGACTGCGTGCGATTTCTCGTAGTCCTCGGGTCATTCAAATGCCTTGGTTAATCTGGCCATATCGCAAAAATGCGTCCTCACCTATTTCCATGAAGCGTTGGAATCGGTACTGTTGCACGGATACCGAAGATGAAAAATACTATGGATATCATACCGATAAGACGGCCCGCCGCCAACGCCACCGTGCTTGGACGGTTAACTTGATCGATCGCATCCTGCGTGCCTTCTGGCCAGGAGTGACGGGCAGCCCGCTTTGGGAAATTTCGCGGCGCTATGCTTGGGCCGTCCCAGTGGTCGCACTGTTGAGCTTTCTGGCGACCACACTCGAGGGCCTGGGTATCGGGGTGCTCATTCCGCTGATGGGAACACTGCTCTCGACGCAGCCATCCGAGCCTTCGGGCCTCTGGGCGTCGATCACCCGATTGGCCGGCACGACCGATCCCAACATCCGGCTCGCCCTTTTCGGGATCACCATTCTCGGCTTTGTGATCCTGAAGAGCCTCATCCAGGCAATCAACACCATGTTCATTGCTTGGATCGATGGCCGCGCCGGAAATGACATCCGGGCAGCATTGTCGCTGCAACTATTCACCGTCGGATTTCCATTTTTCCTCGGCGAAGATCGCGCCCGGCTCCTGAATATTCTGTCGACTGAAGCCTGGCGCGTATCGGATGCGATGCGCACACGCTTCAGGATCCTTGTGGATGCGGTATCAGCCCTTGTTTTTGCAGCACTGCTCTTGCTGATTAACTGGAGGCTGACAGTAATCGTCGCCGTCGGAGCGATCGTGATCCGCACGATCCAGGTTAACTTCGTACGACGCGTTCAGTTGATGAGTGATGAAGTGTCCTCGTCAAACGTGCGCCTCGCAGAGCGGATGGTGCGCACGATCGACGCGATCCGTGCCATTCACATCTTTAATCAGGAGGAACGAGAGCACCGAAATTTTGTAGCCGCCTCAGAAGAGGTGCGCCATTCGCTATTTCAGATCGAGCGAATTTCCGCGATCGCCTGGTCGATCCTCGAAGTAGCGCTGGCTATTCTGTTCGTTGGGCTGTTGATCGGCGCCCATTTGGCTGGCACGCCGTTTCCGATCCTCTTCGCGTTCATGATCGTTCTCTATCGCTTTCAACCGCTGATACGAGGCCTGAGCGGCGCAAACATAGCGCTCGCCGCCACGGAAGCGTCCGTCAGGGAAGTTGAGTGGTTGCTCACCCCGGCAGGCAAACCCGCCCCTCCCCGTGGCGCGAACTTGTTTTCACGTCTGTCGGGACCGATCACGTTCGACAACGTTAGCTTCAGCTATGGTTTAGGCGGCAACGCGCCAGCAATCCATCGCTTGAGCTTTACCTTGAATCAGGGCCGAACGACCGCGTTGATCGGTCGATCCGGCTCTGGCAAGAGCACCATCGTAGCCCTCCTTTGCCGCCTCATCGAACCCGACGAAGGACGCATTCTGGTCGATGCCGGCCCCCTGAGCAATCTAGACCCTGGGAGCTGGCGGGCCCGCCTTGGCCTGGCTGGACAGGATGTCGATCTGATAGATGGCACGATCCGCGAAAACATCGATTACGGCGAACCGGGAGCTGATCTAACCGCGATCGCGGAAGCGGCGCGACTGGCCGATATTCACGAATTCATCGACAGCCTGCCCGATGGCTACAATACGCGCGTCGGCACACGCGGCCTGGGCTTGTCGGGAGGACAGCGCCAGCGCGTCGGCCTCGCGCGGGCATTCCTGCGTAGGCCCGACGTCCTGATCCTCGACGAAGCGACAAATGCTATCGATGGCCTCTCTGAAGCCGCGATCCTTTCGCTCATTCGTGACAGCGGATGGAAACCAACGACCTTGGTCGTGAGCCATCACGCCTCGACGCTTGCATTCTGCGACGATGGCGTTGTGATTGATCGTGGAACCCTGGTCGAGAGTGGCCCGCTGCGAGAATTGGCGGCGAGTCGCCAAATGTTGCTTTCCGTTGAAAAGAACCAGACCAGCCAACAGAGATCATGACATCGATGCTCAGTCCTGAGGGATCGTGCGCTAAAATCGCTTGCTAGGCCGACTCATCGCCCGCTGTTGCCTTCTCTCGACTAGCACAATCAGCCAACCAGCGACGATAGTCCCCCGAGTCGACTAGAAAGCCATTGTCCAGCAGCTCATCGACCACTTGCAATCGCCGCGCCGATTCCATCTTGAGGGTTAACCGCGGTCGCCGGTGAAAGCCATCCAAATATGATGCGTATTCATCCGTCGTCAAATAGCCATACCTTCCGCTCGTCACCGCTTCAGCAATTTTCGAACCGAACGAGTCTACAAATGGAAAATGTAGGAGAACGCATGAAATATCCGCTAAGCGCGCATGCAGCGCATGGTGCCAGGCGATGAACGGCTTGATTTCTCCGTCCATGAAAAAGAGCGATACCTTCGAAAGCCCATTATTGGTTCCAAAAACAGCCTTCCTTATGCCTCCATGGTGCGTCTTGATCGCTGCATTGGAGACTTTGCCGAATACATACGGCGTCTTGACGATGTCCGTCAGGTCGTAGAACGGATACTGTGCCCGAAGATCGCCTTCTCTGTCGATGCGCGCTTCCGAAATAGGGCGGTCACTGAACATATCCAGCATCTGGGTTATGACGGCGTTGAAACCTCGGGTCCGCAAGTATTGAATAAGCGACGCCAGCGCCATCTGGGACGATCCCGGAAAGTCGAACTGCTCGTCTGCATCGACACAGAGGCACCAGTGACCGCGACAAAAGCGCTCCGCCAGATATCGCTTCATGGTATTCTCGTAAGCATGGTACGGCGCGTAGGTCTGAAGCAACGTCACGTCCGACTGCCGCGACAAGACCTCTACCGAACCATCCGTCGATCCGTTGTCGATAATCGCGAAGTGCCTTACCCCTATGTTGCGATGGTGAGTAAGGAATGAAGTCAGCCACGCTTCACTGTTCCGCATCACACTAATGACGATCACGTCGTCAGGACCGCCGCGGATCTCGAGCGGACCATGAAGATGCTTGATCTTGGAAGGCAGGAGCATTCCCCGGAGACCGAATTGAACGATATCCAGCTTGTTCAACCGCCCTATGAACGATCGAAACTTTCTCCTAATCATGAAACCAGCCTAATAATTTGCAACACCATGAGAGGTTTCCCGCCGGTCGTGCCCAGCGACAAATGCCATCAACTCCGGATACTCGGCCCTCTTCGACAACAATGGATTGGCGAGAATGGAACCAGCAGCAATGCGCAGCGCGGATTTTGTCGATCGCCACAATGATGCAGGCCCCGTATCGTCCTTTGCAAAGACGCGCCGCAATAGCGTCACGCAGCTCATCCAGTTGCCGGCCTCAAGCTCGCGCTGAAACATCCATTCGATGTACGAGAGCCGGCCAGATCGAATTTCCTCCTCGTATTCAGGATACAATAGAAGACCTTCGGCGCGCACTAGCGCATCCGACTTCAACATTTGGTCAACATTCCGCGACATCGCGTTCGGCACTTGGCGATAGCCCGTCAGATAGTCCGGCACGACGGCAAAATGTCCAGCCCTCGCAATTCGAAGAAAAAGGCTCCAATCCTCGCAGCCCTGCGCTTGGCGGGCTCTCAATGATGGATCGTAGCCACCCAACCGCTCCAGGACGCATTTGCGCATGAGAGCCGTGCTGCCATTGCCCACGAAGTTTCCGTAACAGAGCACTGAGAGAACATCGCCCGAGAAGCTGGGTCGCCTGTCTAGGCCAACGACCTTCCCGCACTCGTCGATATTCGCGCTCCACGCATACACAAGCTTCACTTGCTGACCAGACTCCGTCAGGACTTGGAGCTGCCGCGATAGCTTCGTCGATCGCCACAGGTCATCGGCATCAATCGGCGCAATTATCTCTGCGCGAGCTTCCGCGATTCCGCGATTTCTAGCAGCCGCGACTCCCTGATTCGGCTGTCGCACCACCCTGACGCGACCGTCCGCAAGTGCATGTTCCCGTGCACGATCATAGGTACGATCTGTGGATCCGTCATCTACAACGATAATCTCGAGATTCTCATGCGTCTGTGATCTGACACTCAGCAACGTCTCGTCGATTGTTCGCTCTGCGTTGAACGCAGGAACAATCACCGAGACAGGCTCGTCCGTTCCCATCATGCGCGGGCTCGACGAGCCCGCCATTCCAGCGCGGTCTCAACGATGAAATCAATCTGCGAGTGTTGCGGCGTCCAACCAAGTTCCCGCTCAGCCTTGAGGTAGGACGCGACCAGCATTGGCGGATCTCCCTCACGCCGGCTACCAAGTCGAACCACAGGGTCGTGTCCTGCCGCGCGCCGCACCGCCTCGACCAGTTCGAGCACGCTCGTCCCAACCCCAGTGCCCAGATTAAATACATGAGTTCCCGCCCGGGAAAGAAGCATCTCGCCTGCGAGCAAGTGCGCACGAGCCAGGTCGCTCACATGGACGTAGTCCCTGATCGCACTCCCATCAGGTGTCGGGAAGTCAGTTCCGAACACCGTAAAGGGCCGATCCGGGTTGCGCACGGCTTCGATCATGAGCGGGATCGCATGCGTCTCGGGCTCGTGGTGTTCGCCGATCTCGCCGTCGGGGTCACATCCTGCGGCATTGAAGTACCGCAAAGAAACGGATGCGAGACCGTAGGCTTTGCCATAGTCCTCTAACATGCGCTCGACAATCATCTTTGACCAGCCGTAAGGATTGATCGGCCTCTGTGGGTGCGTCTCGTCGATTGGCGGCTTGTCCGGAATGCCGTAACTTGCGCAGGTGCTGGAAAACAGCAGACGAAGACATCCAATTGCGCGCATTGCCTCGAGCAGAGTGAGCGTACCGGCCGTGTTGTTCGCGTAGTACAGCGCAGGATCAGCTACGGATTCGCCCACGTAGGCAAGTGCCGCAAAATGCGCAACCAAGTCTGGTTTATACGTCTGCAGTGCGCAGCGTACCCGTGCAGCATCCCGGATGTCGCATTCGATCAGCGGCCCCCACCGCACGGCTTCTCGCCATCCGCGTGAAAGATTGTCGAGAGTGATAACCGTCCATCCTGCATTGGCGAACGTCTTGCAGCAATGCGACCCGACATAACCGGCACCGCCTGTAACAAGAACGGTTCCTGTCATGCGGCACCATCGCGTTGCGAATGCAGTAAGTCGTCGAAATAGGCGATCGTCTTGTCAAGACCGTCGCGCAGCTGAACAGACGGCGACCAGCCAAGCGTATCGCGCGCCCGGCTGATGTCGGGCTGTCGCTGTCTTGGATCGTCGGCTGGAAGAGGCTTGAACTCGATCAAGGACTTTGACCCAGTCAGCTCGATGACGGTCTCGGCCAATTCCACCATTGTGAACTCGACTGGATTTCCGAGATTGATCGGCCCAGTGATCTCATCGCCTGTATCCATCAGGCGCACGAGGCCATCAATCAGGTCGTCGACATAGCAGAAGGAGCGCGTCTGCTTGCCATCGCCATAAATCGAAATTGGCTGGCCGGTAAGAGCCTGCATAATGAAATTCGAAACAACCCGACCGTCGTTGGGCTGCATCCGCGGCCCGTAAGTGTTGAAGATACGCGCGACCTTGATCGAGAGGTTGTGTTGCCGCCTGTAGTCGAAAAACAGCGTCTCGGCACAACGCTTGCCTTCGTCGTAGCAGGAGCGCGGTCCAGTGGGATTCACCCTTCCCCAATATGTCTCGTCCTGCGGATGCACCTCAGGATCTCCGTAGACTTCCGAGGTTGAGGCCTGCAGGATTTTCGCCTTAACTCTCTTTGCCAATCCCAACATGTTGATTGACCCGTGCACGCTCGTCTTGGTCGTTTGGACCGGATCGTATTGATAATGTACGGGGCTTGCCGGACACGCCAGATTGTAGATCTGATCGACCTCGACATAGAGTGGAAACGTAACATCGTGCCGCAACAGTTCGAACCGCGGCGATGCCAACAATTGACGCAAATTTGCCTTTGCGCCGGTATAGAAATTGTCGACACAAAGAACTTCGTGCCCAGCGGAAATCAGTTTATCGCACAAATGCGAGCCCAAAAATCCGGCGCCGCCTGTTACCATTATTCGCCGCGTTCGATGCAACACCGACTAACCCTTTGCAACAGATGACAATTTACCGTATTGTTCGTCGGCTCGTGCAATGCAGCCTGCTTACGGGTAAAGTTTTATCGGTTTGTTTTCGTCAGTACAGTTCGATTGCAATTAAGCATTAAGATGGTGTCGTGCGTTCCTCAAATCTCTTGAGTGACGGCCTTATTTCGATAGTCGTGCCGGCGTTCAACGCTGCAAAGACTATTCGCGAGACCGTCCTAAGCGCATTAAACCAGACTTACCGCAACATCGAAATCATCATCGTCGACGACGGTTCCACGGACAGCACCAGGACGATCGCCCACGCGCTGATGGGCCGCGACTCACGGGTTCGCTATGTCTTCAAGCAGAACGGCGGCGTAGCGTCGGCGCGCAACCATGGAATCGCCGAGGCAAAGGGCGACTTTATCGCGACGCTTGACGCTGACGATCTCTGGTGCCCGACAAAGCTCACACGGCAGGTCGAACGATTTGAAGCAAGCGGCCCCAATACCGCTCTCGTCTACGCATGGTGTTGCTGGATCGATGATTACGGCAACGTCACTGGCTCCGCCCCGCCCAGTCGGCTGGAAGGCAACATCCTTGAACAAATGTGCTTGGGCAATGTCGTGATTAGCGGCAGCAACGCGCTCATCAAACGAGAGGTGGTACTCGCGGCGGGCGGTTTCGACCAGTCGCTTCGTTCTCGTGGAGGTCAAGGCTGCGAAGACTGGAAGCTCTACCTACACATTGCAGAACGACACGAAATCGCAATGGTGCCTGAATATCTCATCGGATATCGAATCTCGACCGGCTCTATGTCTGATGATTTTCGGCAGATGATGCGATCACATGGGCTGGTGGAGACTGAATTTACTGCGGTCCGTCCGGAGCTAGCGGGGCAGTTTGCGCGCGGCAAGGCGATACTAGCGTGCTCACTGGCCTTACGGGCGATCGAGCAGGGCCAAATTCGCCATGCGCTGGAGCTTCTGATGAGCTTGTCGCGCGGACGATTGGAAACCGGCGTCGCGTCTTTGATCTGGCTGTTGGCCGGTCTGACCCGACGTGTGCTGAGAGGGCTGAACAAGGACTCTCGCCGAACGGCTGCCAAATTCCTTTCCTGTTCCTATGCGGAAGACAAGCCCCGCCGCGGCCAATCAGAAAGCTAGAGAGACACGCCGACGCCAAGCTACGTTTTCCCGGCTGTCAGCAAATCTGCGGTGTGCGTGCTATTTGTTGCCACTCTGCGAGGGCGTATCCGGCGCAGATTCATCGGTCGGAAAGAAGCGGGCTCGGTGGGCCTCCGCAAGCGTCTTGCCCGTGGCAGATCTGGCTACGGCGGTCCACTGATATACAGCCGGACCGCAAGGTGCGAACGTGTGGACACTGCCTGACGGCAAAATGCCGTTTGCCGGCATCGAGACTTCCTGCCCACCTAACTCTCTGGTCCCTTCCGCTAGCGTGAGGAGGAGCAGCTTGGCCTCGGGCGGTACATTGCGGAGACGGATTTCTGGATTGGGAAACAACGTGACGCAACCTCGTGCGCCCTGCCAAGAGAACTCAATCGTCATCGGATCAGCCAGCGCAGAAGCCAGCGCCGCCAACCACGTAGCGAACGCACCAAGCAAGATCCTGAACAGCATTATGCCCCCGTGTCGAAAAATATTTGGCAGATCAGCAGCATCCGGACTACGGAAGCTTCTCAATATTGAATGCAAGTAAGAAGTTTCCATGACGTTAGTTCCAGGCAAGACTGAAGATCAAGCGCGAAATGCCGGCTGGAACACGCGATGCGCTTGGCGTAGATGGGACTGGGTGCTGAGCATTCCATTGCGCCCCTTCGTCCCGGCCGGCCGGAAAAATCTATTTCGGTCGCGCGGGTTGTTCAAAATTTCTGCCGCTATTAACGGTTAAGGGAACCTCAGGTGGACAAGCAGCATGTGATGGGCCAATGAATCTCCGCATATCGAGCAATGATTTAAGTGTTGTGCCTGACGGGACCCCTTTGAAGATTCTGATTCACGATTATGCCGGTCATCCATTTCAGGTTGACCTGAGCCGTGAACTCGCCTCTCGAGGGCACCAGGTTACACATGCCTATTTTTACGGCGATCGTGGTCCCAAAGGACGACTCGAGCGCTCAACCTCTGATCCAGCCGGCCTGGCCTTCAAGGGCGTGAGTTTGCCGCGTGCGTACGACAAGGCATCATTCGTACGTAGGCGCTTCGACGACGTGGCTTATGGAAAAGCGGTTGCAGATCTGGTTTCAGCATTGAAGCCAAACCTCGTGATCTCAGGAAACACCCCGACAGAGGCACAGAAGTCGATTGTGAAGGCATCCGGCATATGCAGCGCCGCTTTCGTGTTCTGGGTTCAGGACTTCTACAGTATCGCCGTTTCGAAGCTGCTGAAGAAAAAGATGGGTGCCGTTGGCGCAGCGATTGGCGCCTACTACACGTTCCTCGAGCGCGAGCAGTTTGCGAGTTCCGATGCCATCGTGGTGATCACCGATTCGTTTGCCGAAGTTGCCAAGAAATGGGTCAATTCCGGTGACAAGATCTTCACAATCGAGAACTGGGGCACGCTGGGTGAGATTTCACCGCTACATAAGGACAATGACTGGTCGCGACGTCACGGGCTCGCCGACACTTTCAATTTCCTTTACTCTGGCACACTCGCGCTGAAGCATAATCCTCAGTTGCTCATCGATTTGGCCAGGGAGGTCAACGGGCGCGCGAATGTTGTCGTCGTCAGCCAGGGCGTTGGCGTCTCTGACCTCGAGCGCGCAAAGCGGGAGCAATCGATGGACAATCTGATTTTGCTGCCACTGCAACCGTTCGCCGATTTGCCCAAAGTGCTCGCTACGTCCGACGTGACAGTCGCCACGATCGAGCCTGACGCCGGTATGTTTTCCGTTCCTTCCAAGGTTCAGTCATATTTCTGCGCTCAACGCCCAGTATTGCTGGCAGCGCCCCCCGAAAATCTCGCTTCCCAGGTGGTGCGCGAGAATGGAGCAGGCCTCGTGGTCGACCCGACCGACAAGGCCGGCTTCCTGCGCTCAGCGGTTCAATTGATGGAGAACGATGCTTTGCGTGTCGGAGCCGCCGAAAGTGGTCGGAATTTTGCTTTGGACAATTACGACATCGCTCGGGTCGCAGACCGTTTTGAAACCGTGTTTCGATATGCTATCCGCGCGAAGAATGCGAGAAAGGGAACTTCATGACTAAGACTGCCTTGGTTTGCGGCGCAGGTGGGTTTATCGGTGGACACCTCGTCAAACGCCTGAAGCGCGAAGGCTTCTGGGTCCGCGGTGTCGACCTCAAATTCCCGCCATTTGCCGAAACCGAGGCTGACGATTTCGCCATCGGCGATCTGCGTGATCAAGAGTTCTGCCGTCAGATCGCGGACCGTCGGTTCGACGAGGTCTATCAGCTCGCCGCAGACATGGGCGGTGCAGGTTACATCTTCACCGGCGAGCACGACGCCGACGTGATGCACAATTCAGCGACAATCAATCTCAATATGCTCGACGCGTGCCAGAAGCGGAACGTGCGCGGCATGTTCTACTCTTCGTCGGCCTGCATGTATCCCGAGCATAACCAGACGGATCCTAACAATCCAAACTGCGCCGAGGATTCCGCCTATCCGGCAAACCCGGACAGTGAATATGGCTGGGAGAAGCTGTTCTCGGAGCGGCTCTACCTCGCCTACAATCGCAACTACGGCATGCGTAATCGGGTGGCCCGATATCACAATATCTTCGGACCCGAAGGCACCTGGAATGGCGGCAAGGAGAAGGCCCCGGCCGCGGTCTGCCGGAAGGTTGCGCAAACCACCAATGGTGGTGAGGTCGAGATCTGGGGCGACGGCACCCAGACACGCTCGTTCCTCTACATCGACGAATGCCTCGAAGGCACGATCCGCCTAACCCGATCCGATTTCGAAGGCCCGGTCAACGTCGGCTCCGAGGAAATGGTCACTATCAACCAACTCGTCGACATCGTGGCCGATATCGCCGGCAAGAAGATCCACAAGAAGCACATCCCAGGTCCGCTTGGCGTGCGCGGTCGCAATTCGGACAACCGGCTGATCGGGCAAAAGCTTGGCTGGAAGCCCTCTGCCACACTGCACTCCGGCCTGGAGAAGACCTACGAATGGATCGAGCGGCAGGTTCACAGGAACAGCACCAGAGCTGCGGCGGCCTAGGATGTAGGCAATTCGTGCTAGTCTCACGAGCGTGGAGCGCAGCAGTTGGGCGCTCTACGGTCGAAGTCGGCCACGAGCAGATATAGTGGGGGGACCGCAAGAGCGGAAGTTGATTCAGCCAGCGTGCTGCTCGCGGTTCCGAGTGGGAGTGACCTCGTGATGCAGCAGTCAGTCGGCACCGGCACCAAAATTGGAGTCGTAAATGGCTTGCGCGGCGTCGCCATTCTGCTGGTGGTGCTGCACCATCTGTTCATCCCCTATGCTGGCTCCAAGCCGCTACATGCCGGTCAGCTCGCCGCAGACAGTCTTTTCTCAGCCTTTATTGCCGATGCCTGGCTCGGCGTGCACATCTTCTTTGTGCTGTCAGGCTTCGTCCTCTACCTGCCCTATCGCCTTAAGCGCCGCAAAGTCGAGACGGTCGCCGATTTCTGGTCATTTTACCTGCATCGTGCTCGGCGGTTGTTGCCGCTGTATTACATCGTCGTTCTGGTGTCACTGGCGCTGCATGCGCAGACGGCTATCGGCTCGCGCGGTTGGCTCCTCGAGGCCGGCGGTCTTCTCTCGACGCTGTTTGTGTTCTCACCTTACGGTTTTATGCCACCGTCCAACATCGTGCTGTGGTCGGTTGGCGTGGAAATCTGGTTCAGCCTTCTGTTTCCGGTTCTGATCCTGGCGATCCGTCGGTGGGGTATCGAGAAGGTCGCGGTCGCGACGGTAGCGGCGAGTTCGATATTCATATTCGTTGGTAGTTCAATTGTTATCCCCCATGCCGGCACGTTCCGTCCGTTTGTCAGCGGCATTTTCGGTACCTGTTATGAATTCGTGCTGGGGATGCTCGTCTGCCACCTCTACGTGAGACAGCTCGAACATCCCGGCGGCCATTCCTCACCCGGCCTGCTAACGTTGCTGTTGGGCGTCCTGCTAGGCGGGCTAGCGCTTTATCTGATGCATAACGCACCCTGGCTTGCAGGCCGGATTCTAGGCAGCGTGCTATTTTCAATCGCATTTGCAACAGTCCTATACGGCTGTCTCTACGCCGGCAGGCTGCTCCGGCCGCTGCTCGAAAACTGGGCACTGCAGCTACTGGGCTGCATGTGCTACAGCATCTACGCTTGGCACGGGATCGTGATGAACGAGATGATTCCGCCCGCGACGTCGATGCTGGCCGACACGATGCGGCTGCTGGCGCCGTTTACTGTGCTGATACTGGCGCTGAGCGCGTTGAGCTACCGGTACATCGAGTTTGGGCACACGGCTGACTGGAAAGGATTATTCCTGCTTCGCACTGCCGACCGGTCCCCTGCCCCCCAAACAGTGCGCCTGAACTCAGCCGCTTTAGTTCACGAGGAGGCCCCAATCGAGAACTAATCTGACGTCAAATTCTCTGACGTCTGGCGTTTTTGAACATCTGCCGGCTTGCAACAAGCCTCTTAGAAGATTTCGTCTCTCGAAATCATTATGCAACAAGAGGGTGTGATCATGTGGCTGACGACAGGTGTCAAAAATGCACGAGATGTCCTCGGAGCGGGCTCTTTGCACTTCAATAGATCATTGCTTCGAGCCGAGTTACTCAACAATCATCGGATTTCGAGTCGGCAGTTCCTGGCTGAAATGCTTCCGAAGGGTGGCGTCGGCGCCGAGATCGGCGTCTTCACTGGCTTATTTTCTGCAGTCCTGCTCGATATTGCGAGGCCGCGTCACGCCTATTTTGTCGATCCCTGGTGGAAAGCCTTCGGTCCAACTTACCCCAACTGGGGCCGCTACACAGACCATGGGCGGCTTTCGACCAAGATCGCGCACGCGACCGCCATGGACCGAATAACTTCGCATGCCCACGAAGCCAAGACGGATGTTCTCGTTGAATACTCTACGAACTTCCTCCTGAGCATGCCGGACAGGTGCTTTGATTGGATCTATCTTGACTCCACCCACTCTTACGAGGGGACTGTGCAGGAACTGAAACTGATAAGGCCAAAGCTGAAACCTGGCGCAATTCTTACAGGTGACGATTGGCACGACGACACAGACCATAGACATCACGGCATTACCCAAGCCATCCTTGAAGCAGTGTCTCGTGGCGAGTATGAAATAGTTGGGCATTTTGCGCAGTTGCAGTGGGCGGTCCGTGCGGTCTGACAAGGCTGTGGTCAGCCGTAGCGTCGCAACGCACAGCGCTTTCGAGGAACCCGACATTGATGGTCAGACCTGTTGTCTTCGGTCAGCTGCTTGACATCGCAGACCCGTCGTCTCCGGCTTGGCCGGAGGGTTGACCCGACATGTCTTCCTCCAAAAGGACCGTCTTGGTTTATCGCAATGAGCTCTTGCCCATTTCCGAGACCTTCATCAAAGATCAGGTGTTGGCCCTGCGGCAATGGCGGCCCGTGCTGGTCGGGCGCCGCCTTCTGCATCAATTGCCTCTCGAAGATCTCGATGTCCGCATCGCCGGCCCACAGCGCCCAACGCTTGCGACCAGGCTATTGTGGAAGTGCCAGCGGGCCCTTGGTGTCGTTCCGTCCAAGGTCCTGAACGAGCTAAAGGCGGAGAATCCGCTGCTGGTTCATGCGCATTTCGGGATCGACGCCCTCGATGCATGGCCGATCGCGCGCGCCCTCAATCTGCCGATGCTTGTGACGCTTCACGGGTACGATATCAATACGCATGGGGAGTGGTGGGAGGCAGGACACGGAGGCTTGCGGATGCGTTTCTATCCGCGACGCTTGCTGCGCTTGGCTCGACGTCCACAGGTTAGCTTTATTGCTGTGTCCGAAGCGTTGCGGCAGCGCGCCGTCGAGTTCGGTATTCCCGCCGAGAAGGTCGCAGTCAGCTACATCGGCATAGACACGGGGACGTTCCGGCGAGGTCACCTTCCCATAGCCCAACGGACACCACGGGTGCTCTTCGTTGGCCGCCTGGTCGAGAAAAAAGGCTGCCGTTACCTCATTGAAGCGATGTCCCTGGTACAACGCGAAGTGCCGGCAGCGTATCTGACTGTGATCGGCGACGGGCCGCTGCGGCAGGATCTGGAACAATTGGCTGCACAGCAAAGCACCCGGGTGACATTCCTCGGTGCGAGATCGAGCGCGGACGTCAAACGCGAACTGGACGGCTCGCGCGTGCTATGCCTGCCCAGCATTACGGCACGCAATGGTGATGCCGAAGGCTTCGGCCTCGTGCTCCTCGAAGCCCAGGCGTCGGGCGTCCCCGTAGTCACGTCGGCGCTCGGAGGTGCAACGGAAGGCATACGCGAGGGGACGACAGGGTTTTCGTTCGCTGAACGTGACGTTGCGGCGTTGGCTCGAATCTTGACTATGGCGTTAAAGAACGACGAAATCCTAATGCAAATGGCAGACCAAGGTCCCGACTATGTCGCGACCGAGTTCGATCTGAATCGCTGTACGAGACGGCTCGAGTTCCTGTACGATGCGGTCAGTTCCGGCACCCCTATGAACCAAAGGACGTAAAGTGACATCCAACTTCCAAGCGCTGCGCGAAACGATCGGTCGGGTACCCGTCTTGGGACCGATTGCAAAGCATATCTACCGGGCGGTGGTGCCCCGCGATTTCTCGTCTTCCCAATACTGGGAAGCGCGATACGCCCGCGGCGGAAATTCCGGAGCCGGCTCGTACGGCCGACTTGCTCACTTCAAGGCAGAGACAATCAACAGGTTCATCGAAGATCGTGGCATCCGAACGATCGTCGAACTCGGCTCGGGCGATGGAGCCCAGTTGGAACTCGCGCGATATCCGGCTTACATCGGGATCGATGTATCAGCCAGTGCCGTTGAACTCTGCCGAACGAAGTTTAGAAACGATCCCTCAAAACAATTCCTGCTGGCGTCTGGCTGCGAGGCCAAAGCAGCTCGCGCAGAGCTCTCAATGTCGCTCGATGTCATCTATCACCTCGTCGAAGACGCGATTTATGAGAAATACATGACAAGCGTCTTGGCTGCGGCGGAGAAATACATTTGCATCTATAGCAGCAATGTCGCCAAGATGGCGCCGGCCACGCATGTCCGTCATCGCGTCTTTAGCGATTGGATGGAGAAGAACGCGCCAGCCTGGAAGCTCATTCTGAAAGTGGACAACCCATTTCCGGAAGATACCGCAAATCCGGACCACACCTCCTGGGCGAATTTCTACTTTTACGAGAACGCCTAGTTTTGCCGAGTCGGTCCGTGAACCAAGTTGGTTACAATACGCGACGACGTCATCGCAACTCCCAAAAGCAAGTGCAAAACCCACCGGAACTAACCAGACGACAATGAGAAACAGCCTTGCAGAATAACGCCTCCACTATCGCTAGAGACGACAGTGAAGACGCCCAATCGACGAACGCCACGCGAGTCTCGATTGTTGGCTCGTTTCTCAGCGCGCTGCTTCCAAACGAAATTGGACTGTTCGTCAGGTCAGGCATTTGCATTGATAGACGCAACAATACTCCGATGGAGATGGATGCCTACAGTCTCTATCTCGCCCTCAAGTCGCTTGAGAAGGACGGGGCCGCATATGAGGGGCAACGTAGGTTTCTCGTTCAGGCGACCATAAGGCGGATGGCAGAGTGCGGCGGATTTTGGAGTCATCCTGCATGGACCAGATCGCCGAATGAGATCCACATGCGCTTCACTGCGGCAGCCATCCGCCTGTTGGCGGAAGCGCACATTGACAGACTCGGCGTCGACTCATCCCTTGTTGTCAACGCCCTGAAACGCCACTTGGAGTTCTCAGAAAGACTGAACCGCGGAATGTGGTTCCTGCACGACTCCTTCGAGCTGCAACAGCCCGAACCGCATCCGCTTCACCCTAGAAAGAATCATGCGTACGGCTCATCTGCGCGAAACTGCATGGTTTTGAACACGCACGTTGACACGCTCGTGACGGTCATGCACGTGTTACGGCGCGTGGAAATGAGTCTGGCAGATCGGGACACATTTGCATCTGTCCTCCAAGACGGCATTTCCGCGCTGAAAGAGGTGCTGGCGTGTCCGTCAAGCCTCGCGTGGAGAGGATTCGCTTGGTTGGATTCGCTTGCAAGAGACATTCTATTTCGAACCTACGCTTCGGACAAGTTTCTAAATCGCGCCGTCAGATCAGTTATCCGCGGGAAATACTTCCCGGTAAGGAAACGAATCCGATCGCTGCTGCCATCTTTCGTGTTCCCGGACGGATACACCGAACGCGACTTGTCTCTGCCCGGGACTGGCTTCGAGTATCACCTCGTAAACCTGTATGACCTCAGCCGATTTGTCTCGGAGGCGACCCAGTCAGGCCTACCACAAGATGACGAGTTGATCGATACTTGCGATAGGTTGGTCGATGAAGGGCTCAGCTATTGTCTTCGCGGCCCGTATTGGAAGTACCTAATCGCAGAGACGGCCGCAAACACAAGGCCAGTTCTACTATGCGAGGTGATTATCGCGAGACTTGGGAGGCGTGACAAACAGACCGTTCCCCAAGAGTGGATGACGGGCTATTTTCAGATCAAAAGGAAGCTGCCACCAACCGCCGCTTTGCTTGGGTATGATCCAGTGATCACACGAGCAGCAAGATCAGGAATGGCTTCCGAAGGTAAAGATACCATCACCCTGCTGAACGGGAAGCGGGTGGTCATCGATTGCGCCCACGAAACGATCACGATCGAAGCTTAGCCCCAAGTACGGGACCAAAATGAATCTGAGTGGACGCATTGCTCGTGGATTGTCTTGGAGTCTGGCATCGCGGATTATTACTCAAGCGTTTCAGTTCGCATTTCAACTCGCGCTGGCGCGACTACTGAGTCCGAGTGACTTTGGTGTTGTCGGAATGCTTTTTGTCGTTACCGGATTTGCTCTTGCGCTTAGCGACGCAGGTTTGAGCTCTGCCTTGATCTATGATCAAAAGGCCGATGATCTCCACTTTTCGACTGTCTTTTGGCTTCAGCTTGGAGTGGGTGCGCTTCTCACCGCAGTCTTCTTCTTCGCTGGAGGTTATATAAGTCGTTTCTATGGAATGGCGGTGCTTGAGCCGCTGTCGCAGTTCATATCGTTTATCTTTGTAGTCCAAGCGCTGGGGCAGACGCACTCAGCCTTGCTCTCAAAGCAGCTGCGCTTCAAACAACTCGCCATGGTCAACATTGCATCAGCTGTTGCTTCTGGTGCCGTAGCCGTTCTCCTTGCCTGGCAAGGCTACGGTGTGTGGGCTTTGGCATGGCAAGGCCTGCTCGCCCCTGCCGCCACCACCCTTTTGCTCTGGCTTCAATCTGGCTGGAGCCCCCGTTTCAGCTTCGATGGTCGGGCGGCTAAGACACTTGGACGTTACGGATTATACCTATTGGGTCACACATCCATCAATTACTGGCTGCGAAACGGGGATAAGCTCGTCATAGGCAAGATTATTGGCGCGCACGATCTCGGTATTTACACCCGAGCCTACAGCTTGATGTTGTTGCCACTCAACAACATCGGAGCGGTGCTCGGTCAAGTAATGTTTCCGGCGCTGGCTCAACTTCAAAATGATCTTCCTCGATTCAGGAGTTCCTACCTCGCCGCAATCCAGGCCATTGCTCTTGTTATGTTTCCGCTTATGACGGGGGTTGCCGCGCTGTGCGAACCTCTGGTGCTCTTTCTATTGGGGCCCCAATGGAACGAAGTTGTTCCGATTTTGCAGATCTTGAGCCTTGTTGCGATATTGCAGTCAATCGTGTTCCCGGTCGGATGGATTTTTACCGCCCTAGGCAAAACTAAGGAACAGTTCCAGCTCAGCATCATACTCGGCGTTGCCTTTTTGGCGACGGTGGCAATCGGGATTCAGTTTGGAATCAAAGGCGTAGCATATGCATACGCGTTGTGGACGCTGTTTTCGGCATGGCAAAATCTGCGGCTCGCTGGCAGTTTCATTGACCTGCCAATGCAGCAGGTTCTAAGGCATGTGGCGAGCAGTTCAGCAATGGCCCTGATAATGGGGATCATCGTGTACGGTCTTGATTACGGCCCATTGCACAGCTTTCCACATTCCGTGAGACTCGCTTGCGGTTTTGCAATTGGAGCCAGCACGTTTCTGGGACTTTGCTTGCTGACGAGGGATAGGACCTTCTTCCAACTCACGCGTCTTATTTTTGCTCGATAGCTTGGAAATTCAGCGCGGAAAATACCGGTAGGACGAACGATTACGGAGCGATCCTTAGCCCGGGTATCCGCTTCAACATCCAAGCCACGGACCGGCGGTCGCCAAGCCCCATCTTCAGTGCCATCAGAAATGCTTTCAGCGGCTGCTCGGCAAAATGGCGTCGAAACGTGGTTCGGAAATAGAACGCCGTCGCCGCATCGGGCGCCATCAATCCCTTGGCAACGTCCAGCCAAACCAGCGCAGGTTGTATCGACTTCTGCTGGGAGACACGTCCAGCCTGGGCGCCATCCCAGTAAGTGACCAGCGGTTCGTGACAGTACGCGAAGCGCGCGCCGCTCTTGATCAGCCGGAAGATGAAGTCCCAGTCCTGGTGCCGCCTCAGCCTGTCATCGAAGCGAACGGCCTTTGCGAGCTTTGCCGGAACGACGAGAGTGGAGGTCTGGAAGGTGCAGAAGTGGACCAGAAAATATCTACTGATGTCCTCCCCCTCGTGTGGCGGACGCCAGTTGTACAGCTTTTGTTCCCGCTCACCGCGATCGATCGAGATGTTGCCGCACGCAAACACGTTCTCGGGCTGATCCCGTAACTGCGACAGTTGCTTCTCCAGCTTACCCGGCAGCCAGCGATCGTCGGCGTCGAGCAGAGCCACCAAGTCGCCCTGCGCGGCATCAATTCCTGTGTTGCGTGCGACGCCTCCTCCCCGATTGACCTCATGACGAATAATGCGCACGCAGGGATCGATGGCAGTCACCGCGGCAGCGTCGATCGGATCGGTGGACGCATCGTCAACCACGATAATTTCAATCGGCTTCGGATGCTGATCGAGAGCGCTGCGGACAGCGCCTTCGATCCGATCCGGGCAATTGTAGACCGGGATAACGACTGAAACTGACTTGGTCTGTTGCGACATCGACAAAAGTGCTCTGTAGCCCGCGGCTTCCAAGGGAAAGTCGATCCTATCTATACGCGTGAGGTTCGATCAGCAACGGCTCAAAAATCAATGGTCGAGGAACCGCTCTTGCCGGAATCGGTTGGGCTACTGGGCGCGGGTTGGCAAGCCGTTCACGAGAGCTTCGCGCTAATGACAAAGAACACCATCCGATCCAGCCTTCTCCTTCTAAAAGTAGCTCGCTGGATGCCTGTCTACCTGCTCTCCCGGGTTTCATCGGCGCGCTCGATCCTCGATGTCGACATCGCGCGATGGCGTGAACTGCGGGGGATCAAACGGCGTGGGGCTGGCGCCTTTTGCGCCCTAATGACTTCCGAGGAATTCAGGAGCCTCCTGTATTACAGGATGCCTGCCGCCAAGGCACTTCGCTGGCTTACGGGCGGCGGTGCGCCGGCGCTTTACATCAACACGCCTGACATCGGGCCGGGATTGTACTTCCAGCATGGGTTCGCAACCATTGTTCACGCCAAGTCAATCGGCCGGAATTGCTTCATCAATCAGCAGGTGACGGTTGGCTTCCACGGCCCTGACTGCGCGCCAATCATCGGAGACAATGTAAGCATCCGGGCCGGAGCCAAGGTGATCGGCGACCTGACAGTGGGCGACAATGCCGTCATTGGGGCAGGCGCCGTCGTGACCAAGAGCGTGCCGCCGAACTCCGTGGTGGTCGGCGCCCCCGCATACATCGTTCGTCAGAATGGGCAGGCCTGCCGAGCGAGACTGTGATCGGGAATATCACCGGTTGTTAAAGCCGTGCATCATCGCCCCTGCACTCTAAATGAGACCAGTCGGCAGGACAGCGCCTTGGCCGGCTGAACTACCTTAGTGCTGCACTCCACTGGGCTGGGCGCGACATATCGTGCGCCCTTGTCGCCGCTGACCTCAGACACAAGCTTTGCGACCAGAACATAGGATCCAGCGCGCGGGATGACGGGCAACGAGAGATCCACGATGCTAGCGCCGTCAGATCGCTTCTTCAGCGCCGCAGGCTCCAGCTTCGCGCTGGCGGTTGTCAGGGTGGCGCCGGTCGTCTCATCAACGACCCAAGCTTGTAGCGTCCTGTTCGCGGCATAGTCGTCCGGCAGCTTGATCGGAACTTCCACTGTCACGGGATCGGCTGCGCCAAACGATGCGACCCCGGCGCTGACCTGCTTGCCGCCCACCTTGCTGACAGTCAAGAATGTCGGCTTCGGCATATCGTTGATCGTCGTCGAATAGCCAAATTCCTTGGGATCGGGCGTTACCTCACTGGGGCCACATTGGCGAGCCCCCTTGTCTGAACTGGTGAACTGGCAGACGCGGACGTAGTCGATCTTGAAGGCCTGCGGAAACGCGGCCTCGTCAATGCCGTGCCGCCCCGCCCATTTGCTGCCGCCGACCGCGAAATTGAGATCGACATGCGCGGGTGGTCCCAGCCGGCCGTCCTTGCGCAGCCACTGGTAGTTTCGCGTGTAGATCAGCTTGCCGTCCCAGAAGAATGAGACCTTATCGGGAGCCCACACGTAGCCCGCCGTGTGCCAGCCAAGATTGAGATCCTCGCCCGCGTACATATTCTGAAATTTGAGCAGGAAACTCCTGTCGGCGTAGACGTACTGCGTTTCGCTAAAGGGAGCCACCACGTTAGAATGCAAGGAGTTGGCCTTGTCCTCAACCCCGTTGATGACGAACTCGAAGATATCGGCTTCCGGCGGATGCCAGTTCTTGCCATCGATGTCGTAGTCGGCTTCAAGCCAGAAGGCCGGAAACACGCCTTTAGCGTTGGGCAGGTACACCCTCGCCTCATAGTAACCATAGTAGAAGGTTCTATGGCTTCTGATCATTGCCGACTCGAAGAGGTTTGCACCCTCCATTTTCTTGGCGATCAAACCAAGCATACCTCCGGAAACAACGTGATTGTCACGATAGCGCTGATTTTCGTCGTTGAAATGATCCATCGTTTCGTTGTTATAGAGATAGCGCGTAGCCCACTTCGTCCGGTCGAGCTTGTCGCCATTGAATTCATCGGAGAACACCAGCTCCCATCCGGCCGACCACCCCGGTTTTGTAAGCAAGCAAGCCGAAATCGTTATCAGAACTGCCAAGAAGGGTTTCGACACCTTGGTAAACATCTTTGGATCGCTCACTGAATTCACATCTGATCGACGGCCGCGGACTGCCGGGCACCGCACATTGGCAGCGCCCCACAAGCAGAACAAGCGGGCAGCTCTTTGATTACCGTAACCTCGTTCACGTGAAGCACCTTCGGCACGATTGGAGAAATCCGCACGACATGCCATAAGCTCGGACTGCGTCAGAAAGATGCTTCAGATCGATGCGCGTTTCCATGAATTCCGACCTCACCGTAACCGTCATCAGCTTTCCCGATTCCCCGCGCAGGGAACGCGTGAGCGCGAATCTGGACGCTCTCGGCCTTCCATGGCGATATTTCGACGCCCTCCGCGAACCTCCGACAAATCTGCCACAATATGACGAGGCTCAGTCCCTTCGCTTTTGGGGCCGTGCACTTTCGCGATCAGAAATTGGCTGCGCCGCCAGTCACATCGCAGTGCTCGACCAGATCGCATCCTCGCGCGAGGAGACTTGGACGCTGGTGATTGAGGATGACGTCGCTCTCGATCCCGGATTCGACTATCGGGCGCTGATGGCTCTATGCAGGATTGGTCAGATCGGCTTCCTCCGATTGTATGCGCGGCACATGCCTCGGTTGAGAAACGTGACCTGGCTGGGACAACGAGAATTGATCCGGTTTGAGAAGGCTCCGATGGGAACTCAGGCTTACCTGATCTCTACCAATAAAGCCCGGTCGCTCATCAAATCCATGTCTGCCATCAGGCAACCCATCGATTGGGAGATGGACCGATTCTGGCATAACGAGCTGTCCAACTATGCGCTGTTTCCGTTTCCGTGTATCGAGTTGACGACGGGCTCTTCCATCAAAAAGCAGGCAGAGTCCGATAAGCGGCCTTCGGCCTTCGACAGGGTCGTCTGGTTTGTATGGAAATCAAAAGAGGCAGTACGGCGTCTCCTAGCGAACCTGCGTCTCCGCCAGCAGGACAGGATCATCCGCGCGGCGTTCGAACAACGCCCGCTCGAATTCTAGCCGGAGAGAATGCAGGGGATCGGCAGCGCGTTCCGCGCAAGCGGTTCGAGGCGCGACGATGCGAGTTAGGTGAAGCGAATGAAGAGATTTCTTTGGGTTTGCGGCCGCCTGCCGACACCGCTGTTCAGCGGCGACGCGCTTTACTCAGCAGGGCTCCTGAAAGCGTTGGCTCAAACCAACGAGACGGCCATCACCCTTGTCGGAACTCGCAGGACGGACGAGCCGGTCGGGTCCCATATCCTGAGATTGCCCAATATGTGTTGCGTGGATGCGTCGCCGGCGCACTCGTCTGGTGTGAAGAGCCTGCTCTCGCCGTTACCGCGAGATGCTTTCAATCTGAGCACCCCCGAACTGCGCGTATCTTTGGGAAAGTTACTGGACCAGGACTGGGATTGGATCGTGATCGACCATGCCTATTCCTCCGGTATGCTTCCAAACGTCCTGCAGAAGCGCAAGCATGCTTCGATCTGCTATGTCGCGCATAATGCTGAAGGTCATATCCGCCCACGGATCGCGGGCAGCGTCAGCAACCCGCTGCGGCAAATCCTCATGCGACTGGATGCCAAAAAGTATCGCAAGCTGGAAAACAGGATTCTGCAAGCAGCGGACGTTGTCGCGTGCATCTCGGAGGAGGATGCATCTTACTTCAGGCGCTTCTCAAAGAGCGTCCAGGTTATTCCTCCGGTTTATCTTGGACATGTTAGTCGGCCCCGCCAGATACACCCCGCAACCCCCCGCGCGCTGCTCCTGGTGGGGTCGTTCGAATGGGTAGCCAAGCAAAGGAACCTCGAGCTGGTCGTGGAGAGCCTGTTGCCGGGTCTCCAGCGTAACGGAATCCTGCTCAACGTTGTCGGCGCCGTACCGCAGCACTTTCGCGACCGCTTCAACCGCTTCAGTCCACATTTATCGTTTCACGGCCGTGTCGACGACCTCTCGCCATTTGTCGCTTCTTCGCGCGGTGGATTGGTGCCCGACTTACTGGGCGGAGGATTCAAGCTCAAGGTCCTCGACTACGCGTTTGAGCGCCTGCCGATCTTTGGTCTGCGCCATGCGCTGGCCGGAACCTCGGCAGATGAACAATCAGCGATGTTTCTTGCTGACGACCTGGGCGACCTGTCGGACGTCGTAGCCAGCAATATTGACGATCTTGCCGCCCTCAACCAACGTCAGGCTACATTGTTCGACCTTTTGTACGCCCGTTTCGGCCTTGAGGCAGGAACTCGGCGTCTCGAAGCGGTCTTTCGGTAACCGAGAAGCCGTCGTATTGTGACGATCTCGTGCAGCGAGCGGCATCATGGATCGCTCGCAAGGGTCTGCCCCACGTGACAATCATCGGACGCTGAATGAGCGCAACGACAGCCAATACAATGGACGCGGCAACAAGCCCGAGCACACGCGTCCCAGCGGACCTCGAGCTGAACTCAACCGGACGGCTTTTGGTCTGGTCCTCAGTGGTCTCCGTCCTGTTCCTGGGTCAGATCGCATACAATATCGGAGAATTTCCGCTTGCCTCCGATCTCATCTGCTATGCCCTGATCACGTGCTATCTTCTCGTGTCCGGGTTTGCGGCCGTCAGCGTTCCTTCCCTGTTTATTTTTGTCAACGCCATTGCATTGGCTGCGCTTCGCGTACCGTTCGCGACGTCAACAACCTCGTGGAGTTCGTTTCTGCTTCTGTGCGTCCTATACGCGCCATTTTTGTTTCGTCTGGTGAACCGCCCCGGCCTTCTTCCGGTGGTGGAATATGTGCTGAAGACCTATGTCCTTGCCGCATGCGTTATCGCAGCAGTTGCCGTGGTGCAGCTCGTAGTGGCCAACGTGACCAAGCTCGACATCGTGACCAACATCTACTACGTTCTGCCCAAGGAAATACGGGGCGCCGGATCCTACACCTTCTATCGTGAAGGTGGAGGACTGATAAAGGCCAACGGCTTTTTCCTCCGCGAGTCGGCCGATTTATCTTTGGTTACAGGTCTCGCGCTACTGATCGAATTTCACTCTCGAAGGCGGCTGCACTACCTTGCTTTGCTTGCCGCGGGCCTGCTTAGCTCGCTCTCCGGCTCGGGACTGATCGCCGTGATTGCCGGCTTGCTGTTGCCGCGGACGTGGAGCCGGACCCCCGCTTTTGTCGCCTACGCCAGCGCCTTCATTCTCTTGATTTTCGTGCTCTACAGTCTTGACGACCCCTTCCTCAATCTCTGGCTCGGCCGCTTTTCTGAATTCGGAAAACCGAATACAAGCGCATACGCAAGGTTCGTTGCGCCATGGGAGATGCTGCAATTCAGCTTCGGTAACAGCGTCCTAACGACTTGGCTGGGCAACGGGGCGGGTAGCTACTTCCGCGACCTCGCGGTCGCCAGATTTACCTATGAGGTAGCCGATCCGACCTGGGCCAAGGTCACCTACGAATATGGCCTGCTCGGGCTCTTCCTCTTCCTGACCCTGGTGATCGTTCGCCTGTACTCGAGTTCACTGAGGGTGGAGGCCTGCCACTTCCTTGTGGTGAGCTGGATAGGGTTCTCGTTCCTGCTCAAACCCGGATACGCACTGTTGATCTGGCTACTGACGTTGATCCCAAAGGCGCAAAGCGCCCCTCCGCGCACCTCGGGTCCCTAGACTTACCTCGCAATACCTAACGCACTACCCTCAGCAGACTGAGGGCGGTTTTCATCAGCCTAGGACGGCTGGTTGGCGCATAACGCCAACTCACAAGAGAGCGCGAAAGACTGCCCGGCCCAAACAACACGCAAATGGTCCAGAAGAACAAGGAGGTACGCTGGGCGTATGAAAACCCTTGCGGATAGCCAAGAGCCCGGAAACTGTCGGCAACGATGTGCCCCGCCCCATCTTTTGCAATTGGATGACTGTCCGGCCGCAGCGCATAGGAGGCGGCGCGCAGACAGAGATACAGCATGTTTCTGCTCAGCGCCTCGGGTTCGACAGGAAGGCCGACGCTTCCTGCAACTTCTGTGAAAAACTTGAACCGTCTTCGCGTGACGTCAACTTCTCTGGCGAAGCGACTATCGTCCAGCGTTAGGAACGCACCGTGGTTTTCACCGTGGACGCGGTAGTCGACAAGCGCCCTAGGAATCGTGATGACATCGCCGAAGGCGGGTGCGGCCGTGACGAGGTAACTGTCGGGCGCCCTGTCAACAAAATCGGACTTGAAATCAAATACGCGCTCGACTACCGAACGCGAATAGGCGTTCCCGGAGCCTGGCGGCGTTGGATAGACGCCGGCTGTTGTTGCCCACTCGCGGATCTGCCCCGGCGTGGGAGTCACGAAGAATTGTGGCAGAATGCTTCCAGTTGGATTTCCATCTGAATCAATGGTTCGCATTTGGAACTGGAACTTGCTCGCTTTGTCGGACCATACTGCGGCAATTTCTCTCATGACATTGGGGTGCAGGGCATCGTCCGAATCCAAGAAGATGATCACATCCCCGGTCGCTCGGCGGAAGCCGTTCACGCATGACTGCATTTGACCGGCATTCGCTTGTGTGACCACAACGATCCTGCCCGCAAACTCGGAAATGATCTCGAGCGAATTGTCGGTTGATCCATCGTCGACGACGATCACTTCCACGTGCGGCCAACGAACGTCGAGCGCACTTTGGATCGCCGTTCCCACGTATTTCGCATAGTTGTAGTTCGGAATGACGACAGAAAGGGTTAACTCGCGCGCCAACTGAGCCTCGCATATGTAACGTTAATCCGAGCTTTCAGTTCGGATTTGTCGGCCACGGCCGTATCTTCCGTATAGCCTCAATTTCAACATCAGCACATGGCGAAGACGGCGCCATGAAACTGTCGAATTATATTCGAACAACTTGCATACATTATCGGCTGGATTTTCGCCCATAGGTACGGCAACGTTGCGGAAATCGCTGCCAAAACGAGCTGGAGCCGACTTTGTCTGTAGAATTGTATCGAGAACTGGCCTGGCTTCCAATGCCGCCTGAGGACTTCTCCACCCGCTGCAAGGAGCTGGCGCAGGCCGGGACGGAGCTCGGCCGGCAGATCCGGCTTTTGGCAACGCACGCTCTGGATGAGCGCCAGCTTTCTCGGCTGGCGAGAGCCATCGTAGCCACTCGTGAGCAGGGACTCTCGCTAAAGCCTCTCGTACCATTTCGGCTTGGCTTGATCGGAAACGGCACCCTGGATCTGATGGTTCCGGTCCTGATCGCCACGGCTGCACGCCACGGCTTTGCCCTCGAATGCATCACCGGCGCTTATGATCAATTCCTGCAAGACGCCCTGCAGCCGGATTCGGCTCTCAACAGATCCCGACCGGATGCGGTCCTAGTTGCGCTCGATCACCGGGGACTTGCGCTTCAGCCGAGCCCGGGCAACGAACAGGCTGCCTCTCAGACCGTGGATGCGGCCGCCGGTCTTCTCGACACTATTCGTGCAGCCATCGCGCGCAACAGCGGCGCGGTGTGCATTCTGCAAACTCTTGCGGCTCCTCCCGAGGGACTGTTCGGCTCGTTCGACCGCGCACTGAGCGGAACGGCCAGAAACCTCGTTGATCGCTTCAACCAGAAGGTCTGCGAGGCGGTCCTCCTATCAACCGACCTGCTCCTTGACGTCGCCGGCATTGCGGAAACAGCAGGTCTCGCAGACTGGCATTCGCCCGCGCAGTGGAATCTGGCAAAATTACCATTTTCCGATGACTACGTTCCGCTCTACGCGGAGCACGTTTGCCGAATCATTGGCGCCATGCGCGGCAAGAGTCGCCGGTGTCTCGTGCTCGACCTCGACAACACGGTTTGGGGGGGAGTCATCGGCGATGATGGACTCGAGGGAATCCAGATCGCGCAAGGCGACGCGACGGGTGAGGCGTTTTTGTCGGTTCAGCAGCTTGCCCTAGCCTTGCGCGCGCGCGGCGTTGTTCTGGCCGTGAGTTCGAAGAATACGGATGCGATCGCACGGCGTCCCTTCAAAGAACACCCGGATATGCTCCTAAAGGAGGATCACATCGCCGTATTCCAGGCCAATTGGGATGACAAGGCGACCAACATCCGTGCGATCGCAAAAGAACTGGCGTTGGGTCTCGATTCCTTCGTTTTCCTCGATGACAATCCGGTCGAACGCGGCCTGATCCGCCGGGAGATTCCTGAAGTGGCGGTCCCCGAACTAGAGAGCGACCCCGCCGGCTATGCGCGCACCCTCGCAGCGGCCGGTTATTTCGAAGCGATCGGCTTTTCTGAGGAAGATCGCGCGCGTGCTGACATGTATCAGGCAAACGCCCGCCGATTGAGTTTGCAGGGCCAGACTTCGGACCTTCAGTCCTACCTGCGGTCGCTGGAGATGCGCATCGTATTCGGCTCCTTCGACCGCACGACCAGGTCGCGCGTCACACAACTGATCAACAAGAGCAACCAGTTCAATCTGACTACTCGCCGCTATACCGAGTCCCAGATCGAACAACTCGAGCACGACGGCGATGCAATGACGCTGCATGTGCGACTGTTCGACAAGTTCGGCGACAATGGGATCATTTGCGTCGTCATCTGCCGGCCCTCCCGTCCGGGCACCTGGACCATAGATACCTGGCTGATGAGCTGTCGGGTGCTGGGACGGTGCGTCGAACAAGCGGTGCTTGCAGAAATCCTGTTTCGTGCGCGCGTCGCGGGCATCTCGACCTTGGAAGGCGTTTATCTTCCAACCGAGCGAAACGAGATGGTCCGTGAGCATTATGGAAAGCTAGGTTTTACGCGGATCGACGCCGGCTCCGATGGTAGCGGCCGATGGGAGTTGAAAGCCGATGCAAAGATCGGCGACCTGCCAATGACAGTTGAGCGCCAACAACCGCAGCTACTGCCTGCTTGAGCCAATCGTTTTCCTGCAAGCCAGTGCACCTGAGCTGATCGTCAATGAGCCTTACATCTCCACTGTTTTTCGCATTCCTCGCTGGAGTCGTTCTCGCCTATCACATCAGCGAGTCCGTTTCCTATCGCAGGCTGGTGCTCGGGCTTGGCAATGCCATCTTCATCGGCAGCTATCTCACCGACTACACGCAGGCTTTGCCCCTGCTCGCCTTCCTGCTCTTGGGCTATGCGTGCGTCTCGATTCTTTCCGTCTGGAAGTCATCGCTCGCGCTGGGGCTCGGTGTCCTCGGCGTTCTGGCCTGCTACGTCTTCCTGAAGCGGTTCTCATTCTTCGATAACCTTGGTCATCTCTCCTTTCCTTACCTAACGATCGGACTTTCCTATATTCTATTCCGAATCCTCCACATGATGGTCGATGTCCAATCGGGAGACCTCGACGAGCGAATCGGCCCGTTCGCGTTTTTCCGCTACACATGCAATTTTCTGTGCTTTGTGTCCGGTCCGATCCAGCGCTATCAGGACTTTCGCGCCGCAGATGGGATCGCCATTGTCAAGCTCGACGCAGACACCGTGTTCCAGGCCTTTTCAAGAGTGGTCACCGGCTACGCGAAGTTTGTGATAATTGCCGCTGTGGCAGAGTACGCGTTCTCGTTCCTGAAGCCGCAACTACTTCAGGCCGGTGACCCGTCATTCGTGAAGCTGTGCATGCTCTATGCTGTGGCCGCTTCGCTCTATACCGTGTATTTGTACTATAATTTCTCTGGATACATGGACATCGTCATTGGCAGCGGGGCGCTACTTGGCCAGGCCCTGCCGGAGAACTTCGACAAACCCTTCTCGGCACGGAGCTTCCTAGAATTTTGGCAGCGCTGGCACATGACGCTGTCGCAGTGGTTCAAGTTCTATCTGTTCAATCCGCTCGTCATGCTCCTGATGTCCTGCTTTCCTGCGCCCGCGCTAACCGCCTATCTTGGCGTTTTCGCTTTTTTCGTCACGTTTCTCGTGATGGGCGTTTGGCACGGAACCACGGCTGTGTTCGTCGTCTACGGATTGCTGATGGGTGCTGGCGCGAGCATCAACAAGCTATGGCAGGTCGCGTGCGCGGAACGCCTGGGGAAGAAACGCTACAGGACGCTGACCGAGACCTTGGGCTACATCTATTTTGCGCGTGGCGTCACAACCAGCTATTTCGTGCTGGCCCTGACGTGCCTGTGGACGCCCGAACTGTCGGATTTCACGCGTTTGGTTGATCGGCTCGGCCCTGCCGGAATGTCGGCTGCGTTTGCCGGGATTGCGCTTGCGTTTGGACTGTTCTGGTGGCTCGTTGATCAGGTCACTCCCCGCTTGACCGCGCCAGCCTTTCTGGCAACCGCGCGCGACAGCCTTGTCGGCCGAAACCTGACGCTGGCGACCCAGATGATGGTCATCGTCGCGGTCACCACGTTGCTCCATAAGTCTCCCGACTTCGTCTACAAGGCGTTCTAAGTTGAGACATATCCTTCGACAGACCGCGCTGACCTTTGCATCATTCGCGTTTCTCTATGTTCTGATTGGTGGCCTCTCCTTCCTGGTGTTTCCGGACCCATCGCAAGGTGGGCCTCGTGACTTTCAGGTGGCAGAGCGCACACTATTCATGAGCGTGCCGAAGTACGTTTTCCTCGGGCGCAGCGTGCTAGACACTCCGGACAGCAAGGTGCTCATCGTAGGAGCATCCAACACTGCCGTCGGCTTCATCCAGAAGGTCATCCAACCGAAACTGGCGTGCGCCAAGGTCAGCAATCTCGCGATGGGTGGCGCGAATATATCGGAGGTTGCTCAGATCATCGATCTGGTACGCGAGACGCAGAGCAGCCCCAGTCCTGCGACCAATACATTCGTCATCGGAGTCTGGTACGGGATGTTTGCAGATTCCGACATCAGATTTACTGATCCCGATCGAAATCGCGGAGAATCCGACCTCGATATTGAAAAGTACCGATACGGCTTCTACCGGCGGAGCGCCAATGGTCCCGTTGCGGTCCTACCTTCCAGATGGCTCGATGCTGGCGTCATGGCGATTCGCCCACTCCTTCTTGTCGAGAAGGCAGCGCGCGAAGCCCGAACCGGCGTCAATCTGCTCCTGACCGGACGCCGGTCCGCTCAACGGACCGAGGCTGAACGCGAGGTTGCCGTAATGTCGGAACAGGATAAGAAGAAGGCTCTGGAGTATTGGCAGGAGGGCATGGGGTTCAAGAGCGGCATTTCCGAGACGCAGTTCAACCTGCTCAGGAGCACCGTTGCATCGTTGCTCGATTCGGGAGAGCGGGTCGTGCTCATCGATCTTCCGATCCCGGCATGGCACCGCGACGCAAGCCCGTATCAGCTCGGCTACGAGCAAAAGCTTCAGGAATTGTCCGGGCAGTTCAAGGAGCGGTCAAACTTCATTTCGATGTCAATGAGCGATCTTGACGGAGATTTGGATTACTCTGACGAGGTGCATGCAAAGCGACACTTGGCCAACGTCTGGTCAGACAGATTGGCCGGCGTCTTGAGCTCTTTTGCCTGTCAGGAGAAGACTGACAAGTCACGCGTTTCATCGCGCGCTCCCGGACAGACCACGGCAGCATCGTCCAATCATTGAATAGTCGCACGGTCGATGCTCGAACGTTGACGAGAAGGATATTACTATGGACCAAGCTCTAATCTATACGAAGCTCACATCTGTCTTCCGCGATGTGTTCGATGAGGACGACCTCGCCCTGACACCGGAGACCACAGCCGATGACGTCGACGGCTGGGATAGCCTGTCGCACATTCGTCTTGTTTTGGCCGTCTCGAAATCTTTTGGCGTTAAGTTTTCTGCATCTGAGATCGGCGGATTGAAGAACGTCGGCGAATTCGTTGAGCTCATTCAGAAGAAAGCGTGAGGCCCGTGTCTCGCACCGACAACCAGATCGCGCCTGCCCTGGCGAACCTCGCCTTCCATCATTTGGGCTTGGCCGTTGCCTCACCGGAGGAGGCATTTCGTTATCTGGCGTCGCTCGGGTACATCGAGGGAAATTGCGCGTTTGATCCCCTGCAGCGCGTTAACTTGGCCATGCGCCACCATGCGACCATGCCTGACGTCGAAGTGATCTGGCCGGGTGACGGGCCGTCCCCGATCGACAAATTCATCAAGAAATCGGGCACGATGATTTACCACCTATGCTACTCATGCGCCGATACTGACGCGGCGCTTTCGGCGTTTTCGGCCGCGGACATCGCGATCTTGCCAGTCAGCTCGCCGACCCCCGCCGTTCTATTCGATGGACAGCTCGTGTCATTTTATCATGTCGCGGGCTTCGGGCTCATCGAGATCTTACACACGGGATCGTAAGCAACAGGAGCGGGCATCCGATGAAGAACCCTCCTTTCCTCAATTTGCTCTCCCGGAGCAGCCTGATGACAGGCCTACTGCTTGCCGCCCTGTCGACGACCAGCGGATCGGCCCGGGCGCAGCAAAGCCCGACCTTCGGAAAAAAAACCGCACCCATCTACGGCGGAACCGGTATTGCGCCGCAAGCTGCCAATCCGTTTCAGGGCATGAGCGGGACTTTTGCACCGCCCCACAAGACACCGGACGGCCGGGCGTGCATTTCGGTCAACCCGATTACGCATCCGCAAATCGTCAATCCAAAGATCATCGATCAGATCGTCATCCTCAACAATGGCTGCGGCCAATCCATCAGGGTCGAAATTTGCTATGCGGGCAGCACTGATTGCATTACTGTCCCTCTAACGGGGTACCAAAGGGTGCAAAGGATCCTCGGGGTTGCCTCGGGCTCGACCGCCTTCAGATATGAATATCGCGAGCTATACTAAGTTCTGCAAAAGCCTTTCTGCCTTGGTTGCCTCTGCTTCCGTTGTGCGTTGCAGGCCATTGACGGGCATCATTCGACGATCACAGACACACCGATGAAGCGAGTTCGGCGAAAAGCCCGCAATGTTCGATTGAGCGTGCCTCTGTTCGCTGGATTGTTCGTTGCCAGCGCACTGGCCGCGCTCATCTTCATTTGGCAGAAGCCAATCCGAAGCGAATCGCTCAAGGTCGAGGCCGTCACGGCTGAGTATACGCTGAGACTGAGCAGTCAGATTTCGCCGACGGATGCCGGAACGATCTTGGCGATGACCGACGGTCTCTTCCAAGGCAAAGGCCTGCGCGTTCGCCTGGTCGCCGGCTCGAGCGACGATGATACCTTGTCGGCTGTTGCAGCCGACGAGAACGCCATCGGCATCGTTTCGGCCGTCGGATTCCTAAAAGGCCGCGCGGAGGGCCTTCCCATCGTCGCTTTCGCGGCATCCTATGCCGTCAGCCCGGTGGAATTCTTTGCGCTGGCCGACACAGCATTGGTCGGGCCATCGGACCTGGAGGGAAAGCGGATTAGCTTCAGTCCCAGCCCCGAGATCACCAACATTCTCTACGAGTTCGCAAGCAAGAACTCCCTGGCCCAAAGCAGACTTCGCCTTATCGAAAGCGGCGCTCCGCTGGAGGACCTCCTGGATCGAAAAGCAGACGTACTCGTTGGTCGCCGTGACATTGATGGCCAGGAATTGGAGCGCCGGAATATTGATTACAAGGTACTTAGTCCCGAATCCTATGGCGTTCATGCTCCGGGGCCGCTTTACGTCGCAAACGAGCGCGCCTTCACCAAACTGCGCAACCTCGAGAAATATCTGATGGCAACCGCAGAGGGCTGGAACGTCGTATATGACGACTACCACCGGACTGTTCCGATTATCGCCAAGTTCATCGCCCCCTCCCTCTCACCCCCGCTCATCTCTCGTCTCCTGGACACACAGCGCCGCTTTTTGCGCCCGCTTGGCGCGAGATTTGGTGAGCTAGATACAAGACGAATCCGCGTTCTACAGGAGCAACTCTTGCAGCGCCGCATTATCCAAAACCCCGTCGATCTGACGCGGGCCGTCAACTACGATGTCGTAAAAGAAGCCTACCGCAAGGAGGCGAATACCCTGAGCCGCGCTGAGCCCTGACCAGAAATGTCCTCTCAAGCAATTATTTTCGGCGGCGCCGGCTTTATTGGCACGCATCTCGCGGGGCGCTTGGTTGCGTCGCAGGCATACAGCCGGATAGTCTCGGTCGACATCGGCCAACCTAGGGCCACGGTGCCGGGCGTCGTGTATTTGCAGCACGACGTGCGCGAGACGATCGATCCAGGCATCGCGAACGGAAAACCCGTCGACATTTTTAACCTTGCCGCGATCCATGTCACGCCAGGGCACCCCGAGGGCGATTATTACAACACGAACGTCCTGGGAGCGGTGAATGTCTGCAAATTCGCCAACGCGACCGACTCCAAAAATATGCTCTTCACCAGTTCCATTTCGATATACGGACCAAACGAGGCCGCGCTCGACGAGGACGCGGCGCCGGCGCCGGTGAGCGCCTATGGACGCTCGAAGCTCGCAGCTGAAAAGATAAAGTTGCTCTGGCAATCCGAAGCATCGGGTCGAAAGCTGACCATCGTTCGTCCGGCAGTGATCTATGGTCTCTACGAGCGAGGAAACTTCACGCGTCTTTCGCGGGTCATGGAAAGGAACGCCTTCATCTATCCGGGTCGGAAGGATACAATCAAATCGTGCGGCTACGTCAAGGATCTGGTTTCCTCAATGATCCACATGTCGGCCCGCAATGACGGCGTCTCCATCTACAATTTCTGCTTTGAGCACAGGTATACGATCAGCGAAATATGCACGGCATTTTCCACTGTCGCCGGCTATCGCCAGCCGCGGCTGACAATTCCGATCTGGTTTATGAATCTCGCGGTGCTTCCGTTCGAGGCCTTGCATGCAGTCGGCATCAAGACCGGAATCAATCGCGACCGTATTCGGAAGCTGTGGTTTTCAACCAACATCTTGCCCAAGCGTTTAGCCGCAAGCGGCTTCGAGTTTTCGTATGACCTGGAGAGCTCACTAGTAGAATGGAAGCGAGAATCGAATCTGAAGGACTTCGATTGATGTCCCTTCCGGATCGCGCACAACCTTATTCGACCAGTGCAAGAGCCGATCCGTTCTACAGCGACAGCAGCGTCGATGTGGAAAGAAGGCCAGCCCACTATGCCGACTTCGTGGCAACGCTCGGCCTATGCGCGGTGATCGCGCTGGCGCCACTTCCGTTCGGTTCCATGGACGCGCGCATCATCGCAATTTGGGTGTTATTGCTTTCTGCGGTGCTCTTGCTTGCGAGCTTGTCGGTGACCACCCCGCGAGACCTGGCCTTTCTGTCTGGATTTGCCGCAATTTCGCTGGCTTGGATATTTGTCGTCAGCGAACAGTTGAGCCGGACGCCGCTCCTGTTCAACCATTTGGTAGCTCCGATCTGGAATCAGGCTTCCGCGCTACTCGGAGAGCGACTGAACGGCTCGGTTTCGACAGCCCGAAACCAACCTTTCTTCTCAGCCGGATCGCAGATTGCGTCCCTGCTGTCGATGCTGTGCGGGTATCTTCTCGGCCGAAGCCGTCGCAATGCCCGCCTCCTGTTGATTTCCTTTTTGGGGTCTGCGTTGGTCTATGCAATCGAGGGCATCGTTGCGCTGATCCTCTGGCCAAACTTTCTGCTCTGGCAGCAAAAGTACAATTACCTGAGTTCGGTCACCGCAACCTTCATCAACCCCAACGTGGCCGCAACCTATTTCGGAGCGGCAACGCTCGGATGGATCCTCGTCGTCGCAAGCCGGAGGCAGGAGCGCTCCGATGAGCCTCAGCTCCCATGGCGAGAACTGATCAGGTCTTACCTGCACGCCGCCTCCGCACGGAAAATCTTCTATCTACTGGCGTGCTTTGTGATGCTCACCGCCACCATGCTGACCGGATCGCGCGCCGGATCCGTGCTGTCGTTGCTTGCCCTATCCGGCGCCCTCACAATCTGCTTCCGCCGGGAGTTGCGCAGGCGTCGGTTGCTCTGGGGCTTTCCCATCGCGACGGCGCTGATGGTCGTGGCGGCAATCTCGCTCCTCGCGCCCCGAACAAACCAGCGCTTCGGCGTGCAAGGCTTTTTCGACGTGGGGCGTTGGTATACCTACGAGTCGACCATCGGGATAATCAAGGATTATCCGTGGCTTGGTTCCGGCCTTGGCACGTTCAAGTGGATCTTTCCTGCCTACCGTAGCGGGGATATTCCAGCATATGGAATTTGGGAGCAAGCCCACAATTCCACCCTTGAGATTGCAGCCGAGATGGGCATCCCCTTCGCGCTCGTCGTGTCCGCCGGCTGGACAGCGGTCCTTCTGGTACTGGGCTCGGGCATGCTGCGTCGCAACCGCGATGCAACGTTGCCGGCCGCGGCCTTCTGGATCGGCCTGTTGGCGATCGTTCATTCGCAGGTTGATTTTCCGCTACAGATCCCAGGCTTTTCCTTGGCCGTCTGTCCCATTTTGGGCATGGGAATGGCGCAATCTTTCTCCAGCAGATCCAGGCAGTTAACCTAGACAATCAACAGCCCAAGCGCTGCTGTACATTTGCCTAATTTTCATTTAAAAACACGCAATTAGCATCCGTAAATGCAGGCGAGATTCATGAAGGCTTCAGAACGTTCATTACCAGCCAAGTTGATGTTTTCGACTGCCTTCTGTGTGCTTGCATTAGTCGTTCCAGCGAGTGCGCTCGCCGCCTGTGTGAACGATCCGGACGCGGCCCAAAAGGCTGCAAGCTTTACAACGAATCCGTCTTCCCTGCTTCAAGGTCCGAATGGAGCTCGCAGCCCCGAGGAGATCGCCGCAGACGTGCAGACCTTCGTTGCCTCGTACCCTCAGGCGCTGCCCGCCGTGCTCAGTATTCTGAAGGACCTCACGAACAAGGGGGCCTCCACGTCTGCTTTGCAGAGCGCGATTGGGACCGGCCTTGGCAAGGCCGCGAACGTCTGCAAAACGACGGATTTGACATTCTCGCTGGAAATTCAAGGCGATCTCGGTGCAACAGGCTCGTCGGACGCCAACGCCCAGTATGCTGCAATCACCGGAAATGACCCGACCCGAAGCGTCGCGCTATCCGGTGCCGCGACGGGGGGGTCTTCTGGCGGCTCCGGTGGTCAGACGACGCCGACCGGCACGACGGGCTTCAGCTCCTCTTTGCAAACCTTCGTGTCAAACAGCGTATCCAACAACCCGACTAATTTTTTTAGCTCGAGTGTGAGTAGCGCAAGTTCGGCTGGCGGAACGTCGACAACGACTACGACAATCGTATGCACCGTCTCGAACTCCTGCTGACGAAGGACGTTCTGGGCTCGGGCCTCGCTCCCCACGATTTGTCCATCTGGATTTTCGGTTTCCGGGTGCGTTGTGATTTGAACAGCCGCAGCTCCAATCTGCTTAAGTAGGCGCGCCGAATGCTTCAAACACGAATTTCGTCTCCGCCCGCGGCACCAATCCACGGAGCGGAATCGCCTACGGTGAACCAGAGCGTTTCCTCGGCGATCAGCCTGATCAGCCGGCAGTATCCGGTGATGATTATCACCCTGCTGCTCTGCCTTGGTCTTGCCGGCACCTATCTGCTGGCTGCACCGAAGCGGTACACTGGCACTGCCGTGCTTATGATCGACAGCCGCAAGATGCAGGGTCTGCAGACCCAGGCTCAACCAGGTGCGGACAATCCTATAGATTCCGCGATGGTCGATAGCCAGGTCGAAGTCCTGAAATCCGAGACGATAGCGTCAGCGGTAATCAAGGATTTGCATCTTCTCAATTCGCCAGAATTCATGCGCGCAGACGACGGGCTGCTGGGTGGACTGTCGCAGCTGTTTGCCGACCTGTTTCCGGAGCAGAAGCCGTCTGATGTCGAACTGATGCGGAATGCAATCTGGCGGGTCCAGGGCGGGATCACTATCAAGCGCGTCGGCCTCAGCTATGTCATCGAGATTGCTTACCAGTCCACATCTCCGGAGCTGGCTGCACGCATCGCAAACGCGATCGCAGAAAACTACATTAACGACTCCCTCGAATCGAAATATCAGGCATCGCGCCGTGCCGCCGTCTGGCTTCAGGATCGACTGAAGGAACTTCGCGCGCAAGCCTCCGCCGCCGAACGCGCAGTGGCCGACTACAAGGCAAAGAACAACATTGTGGACGCGGGTGGACGCCTGCTAACTGAGCAGCAACTCGCCGAAATCAACAGCGGGTTGACCGAGGCCCGCTCCAAGCGCGCGGAGGCCGAAGCCAAGCTGCAGCGCATCACCGCGATTCTGAATGCCGACGAGAGTGACTCCAAGGTCATTCTAAACGATCTCGCGACCGTCAACGACTCGATGGCCAACCCGGTCATCACCAAACTGCGCCAGACTTATCTTGATTACGCGGCGCGCGCATCGGACTGGGCCAATCGCTACGGGCAGACTCACCTTGCCGTCGTAAATTTGCGCAATCAGATGCGCGAGATTCGACGTTCGATCCTCGATGAGCTACGGCGGACCGCCGAGGCCTACAAGAGCGATCTCGAGATCGCGAAAGCGCGCGAGGAAGCCGGTCAGAAGAGCCTGAACGACACGATCGCGGTATCGAACGACACGAGCCAGGCGCAAATCGTTCTACGAGACCTTGAGAGCAACGCGCAGAGCGCTCGTGCACTGTCGGACAATTTCCTTCAACTCTACATGGTGTCGGTGCAGCAGCAGTCGTTCCCCATCACCGAGGCGAGGGTCATTACTCAGTCGTCCGAATTGTCTTCGCCCAAGACGTCTCCAAAGACACTTCTCGTACTTCTTGCAGGGATCGTTGGCGGCTGCATTCTTGCAGGCTTGGTAGCGATCTTCCTTGAGATGATGGATCGCGTCTTCCGGACTGTCCACCAAGTCGAAAGACTGCTGCAGACCAACTGCCTCGCTTCGATTCCCTCCGTCGAGTTCGGATTCGAAGTCCGCCCGAATGGGGCGCTCCGGTTCGTCAAAGACTGGATGCCGTTTGCCAAGAGCAGAAGGCGAGGACCAGTGTCCGCACCGTACCCCGACATGGCAACTGAACAGGCAATACGCGGCGACCGCGAGAATCTGCCTGGTGGTCGGACGCTCGAGGTGAATGACAGTGTCGGACGCTTCTCGATCAACTCGCCGTTCTCGCGTTTCGCCGAGTCGTTCCGGTCGATCAAACTGGCGACCGATCTCAGCAATTTCGGGACTCCTAACAAGGTCGTTGGCATTACGTCAGCTCTTCCAAACGAGGGAAAATCGACGGTGAGCGAAGCCTTGGCGCAAACCATGGCGCAAAGCGGTCTGCGCACGCTTTTGATCGATGGCGATCTTCGCAATCCGAGCCTCACGTATCGCTTGGCGCGTTCTGCCGACGTCGGACTGATCGAGGTCGTATTCGGGAAAACTGATTTGAAGGACGCGCTCTGGATCGATCCCCAGACCAACCTTCATTTCCTCCCCTGCGTAGTGACGTCGCGGTTCTCGAATTCGAGCGACCTATTGGCGTCGCCGCAGATGGAGAAACTTTTCCAACGGGTTCGCGAGCAGTACGACCGCATCATTCTCGACCTTAGCCCCTTGGCTCCAGTGATCGACGTTCGCGCAACCGGAAGTCTTGCAGATTCCTACATTTTGGTCATTGAATGGGCCAAGTCGAAGGTTGACGTGGTCGAGCGCGTCCTCAGAGAAAACCCACTTGTCCGCGAGCACATGCTGGGGGCGGCGCTTAACAAGGTTAACCTGGCGGCGATGAGCCGCTATGACTCCAACAGCGGGGGCTACTACCGCAATCAATATTATAAGCGCTACGGTTACGTCGACTAAGCAAGCCAATGGCCATCATCAGAAATGGCATTGGAAAGCTGATCGTCAGCCTGATCGCCCTGTCCTCCGCTAGCTGGGCTGCCTTTCTGCTTTCCAATAGGGATCAGGAAGCTCAACTCGGCCGAATTGCCAATTCAGTGCTGTCGGGCGCCGCTTTTGAGCGCAATCCCGTTTCCGAGGCAGTGCTGTCGGCCGCCGAGAATCGTGATTTGTGCAATCCACGAGAGATCAGAGCTGCCGCGATCATACGCCTACGCCTGTACGAGACGGCGGTCAGCTCGCTCGACACCCGTGCCACCGACCAACGATTGATGTCGCTCCGCACATCGGTCCGGCAGGCGCTTGGGTGCGTACCAACCGACGGTCTGCTCTGGTTCATCGCGTATTGGAGCGCCATCAATCAGGGCGGCCAAGTTAGCGAACATCTCAACGAATTGCGGATGTCGTACCGCCTCGCACCATATGAGGGCTGGATTGCTTTGCGCAGCCCTTACGTGCTTGCGATCTACGATGTCCTTCCACCAGATCTACAAGATAGCGCCCGGAAGGAATTCATCGCAATCGTGCGTACCGGCTTGATTCGGGACGCCGTTAGGATCCTCAAGGGCCCCGGATGGAGGCATCGCGATGCCTTGGTGGCTGGCCTCGGATCGGTTAGGCTAGAATTTCGCCTGCAGCTGGATCGGGCATTGCGTGCTGAAGATCTAGCACTCGACATCCCGGGGGTCGTCCCCCGGGAGTTCAGACCTTGGCGGTATTAACCCCCGGAAATCAGTTCGGTGTCGTGCACCCGAGCCGCCGATAGCAGGCGGCAAGGATCCTGCGATTTAGCGCACCTCCTCGGTTGGACCTTGCAGCGCCGCAGCTAGACTCAGGCGAAGAACCGAATCACCGTCACTATTGCCTCGAAGTGATCTTGAGGATCTGCGCGTTGTTCGCCGTGACGATCGTATCGTTGGCGGTTGCGATCACGACCCGAACGAACTGCAGGAATTTGGCCGTATCAACCGTCGCCGCATTAGCCGCGAACAAGACGTCCTTGTCTCGCATGTCAAACTTGGTCGCCAGGAAATAGGCGGCCGGATCGCGGAAATCCGCGTTGTAAACGATCGGCACCGTGGGCCCCACATACTTGGAGCAATCGACGCCCAGCCGCTCCGCGAGCTCCCGCGGCTCGCGTCGGTACACGTAGACGCCGCTCGGCTCAGCTTGGGCGTCCAGCAGGCCGCCCGCTTTGGCCATCGCCTGCGCCATATTGATCTTCCACATATCGAACGGGAACTGACCCTGCGCGCCCGACGCTCCGAAAGCGAGGAAGATCTGCGGCTCCCGGTAAACGTAGATCGTGTCCCCCGGATGGACCCAGACGTTGTTGCTCGGCTGGTAGACGAGAGCGCCAAACGGAACGGTCGCCCGCTTGCCTTTGCGCTCGAGCGTCACCCAGGTTTCCCAGCCCTGTCCCTTCGGACCACCCGCGCGGGAGATGACGTCCAGGACGCGCTCGCCGGCCGCATTGGCGGTCAAACGCGTGGGAGAATTGACCTCGCCCAAGACGCTGATGAGCGAGGTATTCTGGGTGATCAGCGAGACCACGACCTGTGGTTCGATGGCGCGGTTGCCGATCGCCTTAACGATATCCTGCTGGATTTCGCTCGGCGTGCGCCCGTCCGCCTTGATCGCACCGGCATAGGGAACGGTAATGAAGCCCGCCGAATCCACGTTCTGATTGGGTAGCGATACGAAGTTACCCGGTCGGACGCCGGCCTCGGCCGGAATGAACAGACCGCCCGCCGCCGCCTCGAAGATCGAGACCGCGACTACGTCGCCAATACCAAATTTAATGGACGGCGGCGGCCGATTGTCCGGGAACGAGCCGGCGATGGCCCCAGGGCCGTATTCTCTGACGATATCGACGACCTGGGGCGTGAGCTTGACCAGCCCATATTCCGGACCGTTCACCGTGTGTTCGCTCTTGATGACGTGATCCTCAGGACCCGACATCGGCATGATCGAGCACCCTGCCGACAGCAGAGTTACCGCCAATACCCCCCCAAGCCAAATACCCCGAGTCACACGTGTCCCCTTCAATTCTGCCCCCGCAAACTCGATCGTTTCCCCAACAGAGTCAACGAAGTCAGCCCCATCCAGACGATGATAACCCGCCGTTGTTGCGAGACGGCTACAGCCACCGATGATATGTTAAGCAGACGCCGCCTAATAGGCGTTATTGCGGCGCACAAGCTCGAGGCAGGTGAGCAAAAGGATCTTGAGATCCAGCCCCAGGCTCCAATTGTTGATGTACCAAAGGTCGCAATCCACGCGCCCCTTCATCTGCTCGACGCGCGCGGTCTCGCCCCGGTATCCCTTAACCTGAGCCCACCCCGTAATGCCCGGCTTGACGTGATGCCGAAACGCATAATCCGACAACAGCTGGCCAAAGTGGCTATCATGCGCCAGCGCGTGCGGCCGCGGCCCCACCAAAGACATTTCTCCTCGCAGCACGTTCACCAGCTGCGGAATTTCATCGATACTCGTGCGGCGGAGGATCCGCCCGACCCTGGTGACCCGCGGGTCGAAGCGCTGGGCCTGCACGACGGTTGCACCGTCCTCCATCACGGTCATGGTCCTGAACTTAAAAATCGGGAACTGCTTCACATTAAAGCCGTTCCGTCGCTGGCGGAACAGCACGGGCCCTCGTGAATCGAGCTTGATCGCGAGTGCGCTCAGCAGCATCAAGGGCGCAAGCAGGATCAGACCGATGGAAGCTCCCATGATGTCGAGTGCACGTTTGGTTAGCTGCTCCGTGCGCGTCAGCGGCCCGCGCTGAATCTCAACCGACAGCGAGTTCTGCAGGCGATACGACGGATTCCCCGCCAACGAGCGAATGCGTCGGTCCGGCAACAATTGGACTGGAAGCGGCGAAATCCTCAAGCCGTCGCGCACGAGCTCGATCTTGCGGGTATCGCTCCACGGGAGCGCGAGCACGATCTCGTCAACACCCCAGTCGCGCGCAACCGCAAGCGCTCGCTCAAGCGAGGACGATTCCTCGGCCGTCATGGCAAATCCGCCATTGCTCTGGCTGGAGAAAATAACGCGTTCCAGCTCGCTGAGGCCATACTGCTCCAACAGCACTTCTGTCCCGAGCGACGCCAGTTCCTCGCGCGTGCCCAACAAGATCGCGCGCCGGCCCTGGACCTGCCCCTCCGCAACCATCACGGATACGAGCCGCTTCGCCAGCCGACGGCACATCACGAGCAGCACAAGCGCGAGACCGCCAAAACAGATGACGGATCCGCGGGAGAATGACGCTCCGCTTTTCATCAGAAACGCAAGCAGCGCCAGCAACAGGGCAACCAACGACCATTGCGCAAAGATGCGCCCGACATCCCTTCTCTTTTTCGCCAGCGCCTCGCGCAGGTCATAAGACCCGGTCGAATGCCCGAGAAGAACGTAGAGCAAGGCCGCCACCGGTCCTGCGCCGAGAACCGGCTCGACGTGATTGAGATCGCCGTACGCAATGATCTGGTACAGCCCTCCTCCGAATATACTGGCGAGCACGATCACCGCAGCGTCGACAGACGCCAGCACGTGCTGGAGCGCAAAGTAGGGAATTTTGATGCGAAGCCCGGACCGTCTGGCGACGACCTGAAGGTCTGACTCCGGCTGATCTCCTGCCGCATGTTCAGCGGAGACGGCCGGAATTGGATTTCGAGGGATCAAAATCACCTCCACAATGCGCCGACGGTAAATCGAAGCCGAACGAGAGAACCATCAAAAATATTGCATTGCAACAAATATTGTGTACTGCAATGAATAAACTCTTTATGATTGAATCAACTACTGCCAAACCATCAACCGATCAGTCAAGGCTTGTTGGCATTCCATTTGGGCGCTACTGCGACTCATGAACAGCCTAAGTTTCACTCCGTTGCTCGCGCTGTTGCTCGCAGGATCCGCCCAGTCCGAACCGGCAAATCCTCCGCTCAAAGGGTGTATCTCGGGCGCGAGCGCGGATCAGCAACGGCTATGCGACCGGCAGGCCTCCGAGCAGCTCACGAGCGCCAGCCGCATCACTGCGCTCGAGGGGGGATGGCAGCTCGTCCGCACCAAAAATCCGTCCGGAGGAACCGACGCTGTCTCGGTCATGCATGTGGCAGATTCCTCACAGTCAGACCTGAGCCTTGCCGGTCTGAACCTTCAATGCGGTCAAAAAGGCGTCGAAGTCATTCTGGTGACTCTGGAACGCAGGTCGCGCGGTGACCGTCCCAAGGTGGTGCTGAGTGCAACCGGCAGCCGAAGCGAATTTGAAGCAACCGTTGTCCAGGCCGGCGAAGCCCTGTTGCTGCCACAGTCTGCATCCGACCTTGCGGTCCATGAGTGGCAGAATTCGCCCCAACTTTCCGTTGAGATCGACGCTAAACCCGCCCCGATCCGCGGCGTCATACCCATCAAGGGTCTTGCCACAGCAATGAAAGCGCTAACCACGAACTGTCCCGTTCGCTAACCCTGCACGGCAGCGCAGGGAACGATTGACGGTTCCTTAGGAATTTGGGTGAAAGGGTGGTCGCCGGAGACACATTTATGATCCCGGCGGCCATATTCTTGTTTCTTGTTGGTGCAGTCCTCGCGTGGGCCTTTCGCGTCTGGATTCTGTTCCCGTTCTGCCTGCTCGCAATGATTGCTGCCATCGCGATCGAGCTCAGCCTCGGGACGAGCATCGCGGCCGCCTTCGGCTATAGCCTTTTGGTTGGGCTCGCACCGCAGCTCGGTTACGCGTTTGGTCTTATCGCACAGGGCACGCTGCTCGCGCGATTTGCGCAACCTAACTCTGCGCGCAAAGCCTCCGTGGCGCTCCTCTACAAGAGAGCATCCCTCGATCAACGGCGATAGCGCTCGGCGGACCAGTGCCCTTGGCTCGCTAACATCGTGGCGCAAGGGAGTGGCTACCTTCCAGCCGCCCGATAGCGTTTGGCGACGCGCAGTTCACATGCGATACTCGTGCTCAGATCGGGCCTTCTCTGGCCGGCAACCTTTCGCGCATCAAAAAGCCTCCCTTGCCCATCGCCTCTTATTTGCTGGTCGCGCTGTTGGCCACGGCTCCGGCGGCCGTCATAGCCGATGACGGCTACGTGCAGTCTGCGATTTTCCCCCTGATCGCTCTCACGCTGGCATTCGCTGCTATGTTTGCGCCCTCGCCCGAAATCGCGTTGGCCAGGCAAACCCTGAAACGGTTCGCCCTGGCGATTCTTGTTCCGATCATCTGGATGATCGGGCAGATCATCCCCTCTCCCGTTTCCTCGCTTGCAAACCCCATCTGGTCGAGCGCGGCAATCGCATTGAACGCGCCCTCGCTGTCAGGGCACATCAGCATCGATCCCGGCGCCACATTGCACAGCCTGGTTTGGTATCTGGCCATCTTCGCGTTGATCGTTGCCACCGTTCTAGTTACCAAAGATCGACGCCGGGCCGAGCTGATCCTGCTGGTCTTGACGGCGGCTGCGACGCTCGTTGCGCTCTCCTTTTTTCTGGGACGAGCCGACCAGCTGGCAGCGACAAGCGGCATGGTCGCGTTGACTGCCTTGCTCGCCGCCTTGGCCAACGGAGCCGTAGTCGCCATGGTCGTGGAGCGCCATCTCAATCACTCCGAAACGATCTTTCCTGTTTCGGCTACGCGTCTGTTGCAGATGCTTCTCGGTGTTTGTGGCATTGCGGTTTCGGTTGGAGCGATCGTGGCTCTTGGGCAGAGGCAGCTTCTCAGCCTGGCGGGGCTGGGTTTTGCGCTGATGCTATGTGTAGCAGTAGTGCGCCGACTGGGCCTTCGCCCCTGGCTGGCGAGGATTCTCGCGCTCACCCTGATCGCCGCGACCGGAGCGGGACTAGCCCGGTCTAGCGCCTCGACGGATCTGCTCGGGCTCGCCGAATCCTCAGATGAATCGTTGGCAGTTGCCCAACGAGCCTTGTCGGGCCCACCATGGGTCGGAAACGGCGTCGGCAGCTTCGCGGAGATTTCGCGCGTTTACAGCGATTTCGGCACCAGCGGACCCGTCATGCCGCCATCAGCCGCCATCTCCATCGTGATTGAATGGGGACGGCCGGCGTTGCTCGTTCTTGCCGCGCTTGCACTTCAGCTCTTCTTCTTCAATTTGCGAGGCGCTGTCGGTCGGGGGCGAGATTCCTTCTTCGCGTCACTGGCTGCGGCCGGCGTGCTTTGCGCCCTGTGTGCAAGCTTTGTTGGCCCCGGTCTTCTAACGCCCGTCGTGCAAATCATTCTCGCGGTCATGGTCGGGCTCGGCATCGCGCAATGCACGGGACGAACCAGCAGTGTCTAGGCCGGTCGCGCTTAGACCCGGCTGGCCGCAATGGTTGCCCAAAGCTTGGAATTCGGCATCTGCATCCGAACCCATCGATAGGGAACGCGCGACCACGGCTTGATGACCTGCGTCATGTTGTCGAGCACCAGATCTCCGTTTGTTGTGCGGACGACGAGAATGAGGTGATGCTCGCCCGAATTCACAACGACCTCACTCAACAGCAGCGCGCGCGACGGCCATCCTCGCGCCAGCAGTTCATGCCGCTTGCTGACCGCGTAGTCGTTGCAATCGCCCCGCGCCGGATTGATCAGCCATTTTTCGCCGGCCAAACCGAGTTCATTTCGCTCCGGCGCGATGTCACGATTGACGGTCTGATTGACTTCCTTGAGATCGGCCCATCGCTGCTCGGTAAGCTTGACGGAGCCGCCCCGAAAGACCGGCCTCGTGCGGCACTCGTCCCGATAGTGCAGGCAAAATTGCGTGTATGCCATCGGCGGCAAGGTAGGCGTATCGAGCTTGATGCGCTGGATTGCGGATTGGAGGCCCATCGGCATCCCCAAAAGCCCCGCCTGGGCCGGGCCAAACCAGTTAACAGCGGTTACGACAGCCAACACGGCCAGGTTTGAAATCTTGCGCATTTGGTTGCTCCCCGTACGCTGATTGGCTAGGAAGCTACCCGTAACGGTTTGAGATTCTGCGGCTTTTGGTCAGTCAAATAGAGACAAAAGCTGGGCACGATTTTGCGATTGCGTTTACTATGTTCGTTTACATCGGTGTTGTTCGGGCGTTGACACCAGAGCGCTGCAAGGACCATCAAGTTCGGTAAATGCTAAGATCGTCGCGATCAAAATCCAAGCTACGCAAGCCGAAGCTGCCGGACGGACTGCGCATCTATGCGATCAGCGACGTCCACGGATGCGCCGATCTTCTTCAGCAGATGTTTACCGTGATCGACCGTGACCTCACCACGATCGGCTCGCGGCGGGCGATCCACGTTTTTCTTGGCGACTATATCGACCGCGGTCCGGACTCCAATCGGACGATCGAGCTCCTGATCGAACGCGGCCTGAAGCACGAGTCTGTGTTCTTGAGGGGCAATCACGAGGCGTTTCTGCTCGAGGTCCTGCAGGACCCCGCCCGCCTGAATGAGTGGCGGCAATTTGGCGGGCTCCAAACGCTGACATCCTATGGACTGAGACCGTCGCTCAACCCTGATCCGGCCGAGCAGGCGGAACTGATTCAACAACTGGCACAGACCATTCCGTCGCATCAAATGAAGTTCTTTCAAGGACTCCGACCACGCTTCGTGTGCGGCGACTTTTTTTTCGTCCACGCCGGCGTACGTCCGGGTGTGCCGCTGGCAAAGCAGGAAGAAAGCGACATGCTATGGATCCGCGAGGAGTTTCTCCTGAGTGACGACAATTTCGGCAAATATATCGTTCATGGTCATACCCCGGTCCAACAGCCGGACATTCGCTCCAACCGAGCCAACATCGATACCGGCGCCTATGCAACGGGCAATTTGACACTGTTGACCATTCAGCACGATAACCTGCTTGCGCTTTGATGCGAGCAGCATGGCCAAGGCTGCTCGCCAGAGAATTGAATGAACTCGTCGAACACCATCCGCGCCGCTCTGACTGGCCTCGCTTTGTTCATCGGCGCCTATGGACTCGCATCGCCTCTCGCCGGGATGATTGTCTCTGAACGCCCCAAATTTCCCCGCGACCCGCAACAAGCGATGGCGCCCTCTCCTTCGATGCCGAGTTGGGCCGGCCTCCTCGCCCTCTTTGATTCCGGCGTCCGGAACAGTCAGGCACTCAACTTGGCCTTTCAGGCCATCCAGCATGGCCAATCTGCAACCGGCGCTAGCGGTGAAAACGATACCGCCCGATCGCAGCTCACGAACGCTCTTTCAAGGGTCCCCTACGACGCAGAACTTTGGCTTGCCCTGGCATTGCTCGAGGCGCAACGCGATCCGAACGGCCCGGCGACCGTCGAAGCGCTCCGGATGGCCTACTTCACAGCCCCGAACGAAGCCGAGCTGATGCCGGTCCGGCTGGACACTGCTACCCGTTTCGATGCCCTTGCAGACCCCGATCTGAGGGAATTGGTGCAAGGCGATGTGCGCCTGATGCTGACGCGTCAACCGGACCAGAAAGCCGCAGTCGTATCGGCTTATCGCCGCGCGTCCAACCGAGGCAAAGCCTTCTTGGAAGAGGCGATTCAGACGGTCGCCCCCACGTTTTTGACAGCGCTACATCGCTAGCTGGCCATTCACCGGGTTCAGCACGCTCGGGGACTGCACGACTGCTTTCGGGAGAACGTATTGCTCGTCTCGATAGGACCGTCTAAGATTGGAACACCTTGGGGAGCACACCATGCGATCATCTCTCGCCTTTCTCGCGCTCGCGTCGAGCCTGACCGTCGCGTCCGCGGCACCATCATTTGCCGCCGACTACTCCGTGCCTCCGGTCACACGGCACGCCGCAACGGTGCCGTATATTGACCGCGGTCCCAATCCCTATTGCGGTCCGCGGTGCGGTTGTCCGATCGTGGCGCGCGTCCGACATCGGTCGCTCGAGCAGGCTTACTCCTATGCCTTTGATCCGCGCACGAGAGACGAGCCGCACTATTATTACGGTCCGGTCCGCACCTACTGTCTCTTATACACATCTCACAGTTTGAGGAGTAGTGTCGTGATCGCAATCCAATCTCTTTCCTGCGCGTTCGTCGTGTGCATGGCGTTTACTTTCGCCAGCTATATCCTATTGGATCATTTTTTACGGCAGTGGATCGACGAGTTCTAACCGCTGTAACTCGCGTCCGGCGGGCTTTTTTTGCCCATTGCCCCGGCCGCTCAAGGCAATAGACCGCAAGGATTCGGGCTGTGGACGATCGACTCGGCCCCAACTCAATAGATCCTGCGCAACATCGCCTAGCCATGCGGTAGGCCCAGCGTCGAGCGGAACTTCGTGAGCAGCACGGGCTTAATCCATTTGCACGTAATCTGCCGAAGGCAGCGCGATGGCGCGCAACAAGAGTACGCGTTGGACCAAAGATCAGGAAGCGGAACTGCTCAAGCTTAATGCAGCCGGCGATCCACCGCGATTGATCGGTGCTAAATTGCAGCGCTCCGAACGGTCCGTTTCCCTACGCTTGTCCCAGCTCAAGAAATCTCCTCACCCAAAAGGACACCGTCATCGATTCGCTTCCTGAATCAGGCCGCGAGCTGGGCACGGGCACCATCGTCAACATTCAACCGAATGCGAAGAAGTCGTCGACACAACCGATGCGTCATATGAGAGCACTGGTGCAACTTGCCTATCGGTGCCTAGTTGCTGCTGTTCGAGTGCCTGTACTCCGGAAACCGGCTCAGCATCGCGGCCTTCAAGAATTTGAAATGCGCAATTGACGTGGAGAGCTCCTTGAGCCTGCGCTGACCGTTCTGAATTTCCTTGTCAAACAGGTCCTGATGGTGATTGTCCAGCGCCTCGCGCTCGAGGTACTCATCATCGCCATTGCCGATGGTCACCGCGGCGCGTGCGAGGACATCCTCGACGCGGCGGTTCAGGCCTGATTGCTCACGCTCTGCGGCCTGCAGGGCGGTCTCGATCGCATCCATGATGGCTTCGATGCGCGCGCGGTCGGTTTCCGCATCGCGCTCAGCTGAGCGCGCGCGAAATTCCCTCTCGCCGCGAAAGCGGTCTCGTAGGAGAGAGTGGGTGCGAGCCCGCAAGAACAGCTGGAACATGCGTGCATTTTCCGGTTTGAGGCGCCAGACCAGAAAATGGGTCCGGCATGGTTAATAAAGACTAAAGCTTTCGCCCTACTCTGCGCGGCTTTGCGCCATCCAGGCCTTCCAGGCGCCTTCGTGCTTGGCGTAGAGCTCCAGCCAGCGCTCCTCGCCGTCGGCCACCCACAGGCCATTCCCATCATACGGAGCCTGCCTATCCTCCCGATGGAGGGTCGCCTGCCCGTCCAGCCGCTCGAATTCGAACGTCTCCTCATGCGTGAGGCCGATCAAAACGCGTCGCCCCACCTCGTCAACGAAATATCGGCGTGGGGCGTTGTTCCTCAAGCTAATCATCGCGTCCCCTCTCCTTCGCGATCCAAGGACCGGTCAACGCGCCCAGGCGTCGACCATAGGCCCTGACAAAAAGGGGAGCACCCACCAAGGGCACGACCAGAGCAATCAGCCAGATCATCAGGTAAGACCCCAGTCAACGCAACACGAACGGCAATCATTTCCTTGCAAAATCCGTGCGCAGCCTACCTACCGAGTACCAACCGAACAACGGCCAGCACGACTTAACCTAACCAGATATGGTTACCCCCGACGGTCACGACCTTTGCCTGCAGCACCGAACGGCCCCGCTTGCGCAGGTCGCTGTCATACTCGCGATGGGCGCACCCAGATCCCGCTTCGGTTGCAATGCCTCAAAACGCTCGTCTGGGCCGGGCGAGCGGTGCGGCCGACCGCGGGCCGGAGGCACGATAGACGGCGTAAAGCCGGTAGCGCTCATAGCGCTTGTGAGACCGCCACGCGCGCGCAGCGTAACCAAGAGCGAAACCGGCGAAGAAGATCAAGAGCAGGATCAGGACGGGCGCCATCGCAGTCTTTCCATTTGCGGAACGTTTCGATCTCCCCGGATGACCTGTTCATTGGCGTCATTCTCATCGTCCAGTTGTGACGACATCATGATGAACGCCGCTGCATTTCTTGCCAGGCACGAAAATTTTTGGGCAGCATTGTGCTCGCGAAGCGAACTTTGATTCTCATCAACCCAGGAACCAGAGGACCAGCTTCACCAATAGCAGCGTGATGAAGTAGACCCAGCCTGCCATCGCAATCAGCGTCACGCTGAAAAATGCGCCCTCGAATGCCCGCTCTCTGATCTTTGCAAGCGGCAACGCAGTTAGAGCTCTCTGCAGCATGTCGATCTTCGCGTTGTTGTTCGCGCAAGACATAGCAGAACGAATTCGACGATCTCGTGACGCGAGTTGTCTCGCTCAACGAATGCAACGTGGTTCTTTCGGAGATGACAGCAATGCGTGGTTGCGCACAATCATTTGACGTTCAGTCTGATTTGTCGCGGGAACTGATTCGGTGCGCATCGGTTGTCGCGATCCGACGCACGCAAAGACGACGAGAGAACTCATGCGCGCATCCAGCGCGGTGCAATCGGGACGAACTCGGCCGTCTCGCCGTCCGGACCAGACTTGCCGCGGAAGAGGAAGAGCCCTTATCTGTCGACACGACATCGCCCGGTCGAAGGGTGTCATCGTAAGCACGCACTGAGACGCAATTTTCTCCCGCGCACCTGCGCATCGGAGATCTCGCTCTTGAATCGAGGCACCAGAGAAACAGCTTCACCAACAGCAGCGTGATGAAGTAGACCCAGCCTGCCATCGCAATCAGCGCCGCGCCAATGTCGCCATACGCGGACCGCAGACGCAGGCGCGCGCTTTACTAATGTTGTTGCTGACAGTTCACAGCGGACACTAATTTGCGTCTCGGGGAAAATTTCAGGAGCCGCCCGAAGGGCGCACCGCGTCGGCACGCTAGCCGGCGCTAGCTATCATGATGTCCAGCTCGCGCTCGAGGGCGCACTGCCATGTCGGCGTCTCCAAACCAAAATCCCGGCGCAGACGCTCGAGACTGAGACGAGAGTTGGCCGGTCGTTTTGCCTTGACCGGAAACTCATCCGTGCAAATCGGATTGATGGTCTCGACCAGCAGGTCGACACCGCGCGCTTTCAGTCCGGCAACGATCGCCGCGGCGAACCCATGCCAGCTTGTTTCTCCCGCACACACGACGTTGACGACACCTTTTCGTCGTTCAAATACGGAGTCCATGCCGGACCGGTCTCTGGGAATGATATTCGCCACGACATCGGCGATTGCCTTTGCCGAGGTTGGCGCACCGATCTGGTCTGCGACGATGCGAAGCTCTTTGCGCTCCTTCGCCAGTCGCGCGATCGTCTTGAGAAAGTTCGCGCCGCTCGCCGCGTAGACCCAAGACGTGCGAACAATCAAATGAGGCGCACCGGAAGCCGCAATGGCCGTATCGCCGGCGAGCTTACTCGCACCATAGACCGATAGCGGCCCCGTGGCGCTGTCCTCCCGCCAAGGCACACTGCCGGAGCCATTGAAGACGTAGTCCGTCGAGAAATGGATCAGCGGAACATGATGGCGCGCGGCCCACTGCGCGATGAAGGCCGGGGCCTCAGAATTGATCCGACGCGCAAGCTCCGGCTCATCTTCCGCCTTGTCGACCGCCGTGTAGGCGGCCGGATTCACGATCAGATCGGGTTTCAAATCATCGAGCTTGGCTGCGAGTTCACCAGGCCTCGACAGATCGAACTCTTCGCGCGCAGGTGTGACGACCGTGGCCCATGTCTGAAGCAAGGGAAGTAACGCGCTCCCGACCTGCCCCGCAGTTCCCGTCAGCAGAATTCGCATCAGACCTGTCCGTAGAGAGGAAGATTCTCGACATCAGCCAGCAGAGGCGCGGCCGCATCCTTCGCGGAGAGTGACGGATTTGAAATCTTCCAATCGATCCCGATCGCCGGATCGTCCCAACGCACCGAGATCTCATCCTTGGGGCTGTAGCCGTTGTCGCATTTATAGAAGAAATCCACCGTCTCGGAGAGAACGGCAAAGCCATGGGCAAAGCCGCGAGGAACCCAGAGCTGCCTGCGGTTCTCGTCGTTCAGCTCGACGGCGACATGCCGGCCGAACGTTGGGCTACCGACACGAACATCAACGGCAACATCAAGCACGCGCCCGCGCAGAACCGTCACGAGCTTGCCTTGCGTCATTGGGTTCTGCAAATGCAGGCCGCGGAGCACGCCGTAGCTCGACCGCGACAGATTATCCTGCACGAAGGGGCGGACGATGCCGCTCTCCGCATAACGGCTCGCCTGATACGTCTCAAGAAAGAAACCTCGCTGGTCCCCGAACAATTTGGGTTCGACAATGAGAACTTCCGGCAATTCTGTCGCAATTACGTGCATCTGTGGTTGTACGCCCTGACGTTTACGTCGAATCTATATCAAACTTGTGCACCGCACACCATCTGCTAGTTTAGGGTTGGTAAATCTGCGAGGGACTATGAAAGGTATCATACTCGCCGGCGGAACCGGCTCACGCCTCTACCCGGTGACGACCGTCGTTTCGAAGCAATTGCTTCCGGTCTTTGACAAGCCGATGATCTATTATCCGCTGTCGACGCTGATGCTCGCCGGAATCCGCGAAATCTTGATCATTTCCACGCCTGCCGACAAGCCGCTGTTCCAGCGGCTGCTTGGTGATGGCTCTGAGCTGGGCCTGAAGTTTTCCTACGCCACGCAAGAGACCCCTCGCGGCCTTGCCGATGCCTTCATCGTCGGCCGGAATTTCGTGGGCGATGACTCCGTGGCGCTGGTGTTAGGCGACAACATCTTCTACGGGCATGGCCTTCCGGAAATGCTGGCGAAGGCCTCTGCCCGCAAGAGCGGTGCCACCGTGTTCGGCTATGTCGTCAACACGCCTGAACAATATGGGGTGATCGAACTCGACAAGTCCGGGCGCGCGCTGTCGATCGAGGAAAAGCCGAAGCAGCCGAAGTCGGATGTGGCGGTCACCGGACTTTATTTCTACGACAATGACGTTTTGGATATCGCGGCCAATGTAAAGCCCTCGGGCCGGGGCGAGATTGAGATCACGGACGTCAACAAGGCTTATCTCGAGCGCGGCGATCTGTTCGTGGAAGTGCTGGGCCGCGGATTTGCATGGCTCGACACCGGCACGCACGCCTCTCTGGTCGAGGCCAGCCATTTCGTGCAGATCCTCGAGCAACGGCAGGGACTGCGCATTGCCTGCCCCGAGGAAATCGCGCTAAGACGCGGGTATATCTCGCTCGAGGCATTCAACCGGGTGGCCGAGCGAACTGCCAAGAGCAGCTACGGCGAGTATTTGAAATCTGTCGCGCGCTCGTTCCGCGGCTGATTGCCGACATTGGGGTGATTGTATCATGCGGTTCAAAGGATCCACGATTTTCGTCACCGGTGGTGCAGGCTTCATCGGATCGGCCGTCGTTCGTCATTTGCTGCGCGACACGCATGCGCGCGTCGTCAACCTGGACAAGCTGACTTACGCTGCCAATCCCGAGTCGCTTCCCGACGCGGACGGCAACCCGCATTACGCGTTCGAAAAGCAGTGTATCTGCGAAGGGCCGTCGCTGCGAAAGCTGTTCGAAAAGTATCAGCCCGATGCGGTGATGAATCTCGCCGCCGAGAGCCACGTGGACCGCTCCATCGACGGCCCCGGCGAGTTCATCCAGACCAATATCGTGGGCACGTTCACGCTGTTACAGGAGGCGCTGCGCTATTGGCGAACGTTGTCGGCAGAACGGCGCGACCGCTTTCGCTTCCTCCACATCTCGACCGACGAGGTCTTCGGCACGCTCGGCGCCGAGGGGCTGTTCTCCGAAGACACCGCCTATGCGCCAAACTCGCCCTACTCCGCCAGCAAAGCATCCTCGGACCATTTGGTACGCGCCTGGCGCGAGACCTACGAGCTTCCGACCATGGTGACGAACTGCTCGAACAACTATGGTCCCTATCACTTCCCCGAGAAGCTGATCCCACACATGATCATCAAGGGGCTCGCGGGCGAGCCTCTGCCGGTCTATGGCGATGGCCAAAACGTCCGCGATTGGCTGTACGTCGAGGACCATGCCAAGGCACTGACGCTCGTGCTGGAGCGCGGCGTGGTCGGCGAGACCTACAATGTCGGCGGCCGCAACGAGCGGACCAACCTGCACGTCGTCGAGAAGGTCTGCGATCTCCTGGACGAGATCGTGCCTGCAAATACTGGTTCGCGGCGCAGCCTGATCTCCTTCGTCAAGGACAGGCCGGGCCACGACCGCCGCTACGCGATCGATGCTTCAAAGCTTGAACGCGAACTTGGCTGGCGCGCCGAGGAGAATTTTGAAAGCGGCTTGGACAAGACGGTCCGCTGGTACTGCGAGAACCGGAAATGGTGGCAGGCCATCCTGGATGGCGGTTATCAGCAGGCACGTATCGGCCTCGGCTGATGGACGCGCCTCAACTCCAGCGTGCGTTCAAAGACTTGATCAGCGCGGCGCGACGGGGACGAATTGCGCGGTCTGCCCGTCCACCCCGGCCCAGCCCCGAAATTGCAGAAGGCCCTTGTCGGTCGAAACGATGTCGCCCGGCTGCAGCGTATCATCATTGAGGACACGCTCGGTCGCGATTTTCTCCGGCGGATCGGGCGGGATCGCCGCCCGCAGTGGCGCTTGCAGCTTCCAGTCCAGTCTCGCCTGATCCGACCGCCTGCGCGCCTCAATGATACGGCGCTTCCAGTCCTCGCGGGACATCAGGCTGTCCGGCGATGGAGCACTCTCGGCATCCGCCACATCGGCCGGTGTGGGTGCGCCCGGCGTTGATGCTTCCGCCGATGCGGGCTCATCGCCCGCGAAACCCTCTCCGCCGCCGGCGAGGGTCGCCAGCACGATCACGCCACAATGAACTAATCTATGCGCCATCAATCGCCGCCCCGCGGTCCGGAACATCTGGTCAATTTAGCCGGTTATCGCTTCAGCGTCATCAGGCAGGTGTAACGAAGCTCATACGCAGTCAATCAGCGAGGGTTAAGGCTAATAGTCAGGACAGATTTGACCAGCGCGGCCTGTGCGCACTATCAATGGCTCGATTCAGACTGCTGGTTCTTTCCCCTGCCAAGCCGCGGAGACGACATGACCAACCGACCGACTGTCCTCGTTACGGGAGGCGCCGGTTACATCGGTTCGCACGCCTGCCGCGCGCTCGTTGCGGCCGGCTATCGACCCGTCGTCTATGACAATCTCTCTACTGGCCATCGGAGTTTCGTGTCGGGCCCGCTTGTGACCGGCGATCTGCTGGATGAAGCTACGCTCGCCCGTGTCTTCGCCGAACACGAGGTGTCCGCGGTGATGCATTTTGCGGCCGCGAGTCTGGTTGGCGAATCCGTCGCCGATCCACAGAAGTACTACATCAACAACGTGCAGGGCACGCTGTCGCTGCTCAACGCCATGCGCAATGCCGGCTGCCATCGCATCGTGTTCTCATCCACCGGTGCGGTCTACGGCAATGCCGATAGCAAGGCGCTGCCGGAGAATTTCCCCTGCGCGCCGATCAATCCTTACGGCGCATCGAAATGGATGATCGAGCGCATGCTCGCGGACTATCGCACGGCGTATGGCTTCGGCGCATTTTGCCTGCGCTATTTCAATGCCAGCGGCGCTGATCCCGCCGGTGGCATCGGCGAACTGCGCGACAACGAGACGCATCTCATCCCGCGCGCCATGATGGCGCTGCAGGGACATGTCGGCGACTTCGCGGTCTTCGGCGACGACTACGATACGCCCGACGGCACCGCGATCCGCGACTATATCCACGTCACCGATCTTGCGGCCGCGCATGTCGCTGCGCTGAAACTGCTGCTCGAAGGGCATGCCGGCGGCAGCTTCAATCTCGGCACTGGCGCAGGATTCTCGGTGCGGCAGATTCTCATTGCAATCAAGCAGGAGACAGGGCGGGAGGTCCCCCACGTCGTCAAGCCACGGCGGCAGGGCGACCCGACTTATCTTGTCGCCGATCCCTCCGCGGCTCGCAACGTTCTGGGCTTCGAGCCACGCCATTCCGATCTGCCCACAATCATTCGTACCGCCTGGGCGTGGCACCAGACGGCTCATCCGCTGAAGCAGAGGTGACGCAGTCGCGATCTGCCGGGCCGGAAGCGAGGATTCATCACACGGATCGACTGCGGCTAGGTCGTGTACCTATAAACCCGGCGGCGTGATGCGAACGAAGGCTACGTCCGCTTTGCCCTATTACCGGCGGGGGCCGTGCGACAGCGCAATATGTCGCGAAGGGGCCATCAGCTGAAATTCAACGAGGTTCGGAAGGCAGACATCCAAGAAAACGGCGGGCTCTTGGGCGCCGCTCGCGCTCTCTCATAGGAGGCGAGACGCTTTCTAGACAAGAAGTTGCTCGGTGCGGCCAGAGCCGCATCGAACGCCCAGTTCATTAGCCTAGTTGCTCTCTGGCGCTGCCATCCTGCTCATCGTTCTCAATTCTTCGCTCCATCCAGATGCGCAGACGAGCTAACTCACGGCAGAGGCGCGAAGCGCGCCAAATAGGTCGCAACCAACTTTTCCGAGCTGAAGGTAGAGCGCACCGGGCCGTGGAGTGCTCTGATAGTCAGGGTTGTCGCCAATTTAGGCGAAGAGGATCTCGCTACTCGCTTCACTGGCGCTATGAAGTGCCGGCGACTAAGGGTGCTACCAAGGTCACCGGCCTGGTTGCTGCCGCTGCCGTCTATTCCATGCAGAGTGTCAAGGCGTCGGCGGGTTGACGTTCCACGTATCTGCCTTGATGCGCAACGCGGGACCTTCCTTCTCCGCTACGAGCAAGAAGTTTCCGCTTACATCCATTGTTTGCCCATCGGGCAAGTTAATATTTCCAGTCCAAGTCCCTTGTTCCCAAACCACATTCCCGTCGGCCGAGCAGCGTCCCTGCTGCACCTCCAGATGATTCCAGACTTTGGTTGCCACCTCGGCCCATTCTTGAATGCCATTCCGGCCAATCACGCTCGGCTGTCCCGCCGGCACGAGCACGGCGTCTTCGGAAAATAAAGCCGCCCAGCCGGGCGCGTCGTGCCTGTTGACCGTATCGATGTATCTGGAGTTCAAGTCGGCAAACGCCTGCGAAATATCCATAGACGCCTCCTAAAAAGGTGCGATGAGATTTGCGGCACTTTGCGCCACGCCCGGCGACAATCTCAATCCGCCCCGATCCGCACGTGGCAAAACTGCTTGTGGTACAGTCGATTTCGGGGGCTGATAAAGTCTATCGCTGGGCCAAGTAATTGTCGAGCGGCGAGAGAATTTCGAAAGTAGTGAAGTACACGGTATTTCCAGTTACCGCGGCCGCATTCTCTAGCGGAGAGAATTCCAGCGGCGAGCGTCCCACTGCTTGCGCGAGCCCCGTTCTCAGGCAGACGGCAGGTCGATATTCAGCCGGGAGCCAGGGATTCGGCTAAGCCGTGCTCCAGCCCCGCCAGTGCGAGAAGCTGGCAAGGGCGCTCAAGTCAAGGAGCCTGTCTCAGAACCTCAACACAGCGATCGCGGTGATCGCCAACGATATTGACAAGAACTCGTTCCACCTCGTGGGTCATGATCATCGCGGTGCCATCGTGCTGCCAGAAGTGGTCACGCAGCCAGGTGGAAACACGGCTCGCCAACTTGCCGCCGTGCTAAATCCGCAATATTGGGGGTGAGGTGCAGTGTTTGGCATGGGTGGCTAGTTCGTGCGCAATAGCTTCCGTCCGGAAATAGAGGATCTTCTGAACGAAAAATCAAGCGGCCGAAAGTGGTGGTGCGCTGCAGTACATCACGGCTGGGTCTGCTACCGGCGGAATTGAAAAAAAGTGAGATGCAGCCGCTCATGCCTGCATTGTGGCTGAGGACCGCTTCGGGTCATTCGCGACTGAGCCGGGCACTACTCGCTACCAATCGACGTCCGCTTCAGTCCCGATAACGCCCGCATTTGTGCAGAAGCAGCAAATGACGCGAGGGGCGCTTCCAGACTCCTGCAACCCAGCAAACAGCTAGCTCATTCGATCACCTTATCGGCCCTAAGGATCAAACTCGCAGGTACGTCGAGACCAATCGCCTTAGCGATTTTCAGATTGATTGTGAGCGTGAGCTTCGTCGCCTGCTGGATCGGAATGTCGGCGGGCGCAACACCGTTGAGAGCTTGGCCGACCTCACTCGCCCAGAGATTGAAATAGTACGGATAGTCTGGCGTATAGGCCAAGAATATCTTTTCGTCGGCTATGCCCGTCCACCAAGTAATCGATGGGAGCCGGTATCTCACTGCCAAATCAAGTATCAAATCTCGCTGCTCGAAGTTGGGAGGAAGCCCGTTGGCCATGAGCGATTGAACCAATTGCTGCACCATGGTCGCGAAGGCTTGCCGATACTCCGCTTCTCCTGCCGAACGCTCCATAGGTATGCCGACGATTGAAACTCCCGACCGCTGGCCAGCGTCTCTCACAGCCTGTCCCCAAGCACCTTCCCACTCCGCGCGGTTTGAGAGATACGCAACGCGCGCCACCGAAGGGATCGCTTGCCGGAGAATTTCGAGGTGCTTCCCTTGCATCTCGATCCCGGCATCCAACGAAACGCCGGTGACGTTGTGTTCCGGCTTCGCCATGTTCTTTACAATTCCAGCAGCGACCGGATCGCCAAACGTTGCAATAATTGGAATTGTGGTTGTCTCGTTTGCGACCTGCAGGGTGAGTTGATGATCGAAACCAAGAGCTATCACGTCCGGCTTTGCTTGCACGATGTTGCGCGCGACCTCCGCGTAGCGTTCGGGCCGACCCTCGGTAGTGTATCGATCTATGATCAGGTTCTTGCTTTCCTCGAAACCCATCTGGCGAAGCCGATCAAAAAGCCATGCCCAAGGCGGTAACGAGAAGTCCGTTCCGTTCTGGCTGCAAACTGCCAGTCGGTGGACCTTGTCTTTCTCCGCAGCCTGCAAGGCACTTGCCGCTGTAGTCGCGAACAATCCAGTAAGAAGGTCCCGGCGTCTCATGTGCCCCTCCCTCCACGGATTACGATTGTAGGATTAAATCTTATCACTTTCGTCGGCTCTCTGCGGAGGCGCGATTAAGAAATTTCCGCTCAGGGTCATTCCCGACTGAGCCGGGCAGTGCACGCTACCAATCGATGTCCGCTTCGGTCCCGACAGCGCCCGCATTTGTGCAGGAGCAGCAAATGACGCGAGGGGCCACAAGGCGACATCACTCGATCACCGCGTCGGCACGGGCGAGTAGGGTCGGGGAAACGGTCAGGCCAAGCGCATTTGCAGTCTTGAGATTGACTGCCAACTCGAACTTGGTGGGCTGCTGTACGGGCAGATCGGCGGCTCTGGCACCGCTGAGGAGGCGGTCAATGTAGGTCGCAGACCGGCGCCAAATATCAATGATGTCGATGCCGTAAGAGATTAAACCACCATCCTCTACGAAGTAGCGGAATGGATAGATCGCAGGTAGCCGATGTTTTGCAGCGAGGCTTATGATCAATTTCCGATGAAGGAGCGTGAACGTATCTGGCAAGACAACCATCCCGCCGTTCTGCGCTTGGGCGATTACCGAGAAGGCGTTCTCGATCTCGGTCGACGTCGCCACCCCAGCCGGGACAACTCGTACGTCGAGATCTTGTCCCCGAAGTTCGAAGGTACGCAATTGACCGGTCCACGTCGGGCTTCTGGCGTACTGCACAATCCCAACAAGACCAACACCCGGTGCAATCTCTTTGAGCAAGTCAAGCCACTTAGTTGCCATTTCAAACTCAAACGTGGCGAACCCGGTGACGTTGCCTCCGGGATGGGCGAGGCTCGCAACCAATCCGGAACCAACGGGATCGGTGATTTGAACGAATACAATCGGAATGGATTGGGTAGCTTTGCTCAAAGCAAGTGTGACTACAGGGGAATGAGCAAAAATTAGATCTGGGTTCATCGCCACAAGCTCCGAAGCCTGCACTCGCGCACTCTCTGGGTCGGTACTCCAGCGATAAATGAATTGGAGATTTCGTCCCTCGATCCGGCCGAGATCGTTTAACCCCTGCTTCAGAGCGGCGACACGCGGCTGGATCAACGGGTCATTCTCGGTGCTCCCGATGAGGATGCCAATCCGCTTGGCACGATCTGACTGCGCCATGACCAAAACTGGCCACGCCGAAACTGCGCTGCCCAGGACACAAACAAAATCGCGCCGCCGCATAAGACGCTCCCAGACCCACCATATCTATAGTAACGGCCTTCCGGGGCGTTCGAAAGCCATCGGGTCTCCTTCGTTGCTGGGACTGGACCGAAGTCGGCTTAGGGGCCATTTTCGACGGTTTCAGCAAAGGTTGTCGGCTGGCTGATGTCCGCTTCTACCAGAAGGCGTCCAACCGGGACTGCCCGGAAGCGTTGCGTCTGGCCAGACCCCTGTGATTCCCCCCAAACGGGGATGGTATCATGCGGTACGAACTCGCCGACTATGAATGGACCGCCATCAAGTCAAATGCTGCCCAACAAGCCGCGTGGCGTTCCTCGGGTAAATGACCGTCGTGTCCTCAATGGCATCTTCTGGGTCTTACGATCCGGAGACCTTGGCGCGATCTACCCGAGGCGTTTGGTCCCTACACCACTTGCTACAACCGCTTCGTCCGCTGGCGGCAGGCCGGCGTATGGAGAAGATGCACTTGCCGCCGCGCATGATGCGGCTGTCCAGATGATCGACACTGCCATTGTCCGCGTGCATCAGCACGGGGCGTGTATCAGCAGGAATCGAAGGCCGTCGATGGGACGGTCACGCGGCGGGTTGACCAGCAAATTGATGCTCTTGTGGATAGCAATGGCCTGCCCGTACGGCTGGCACTGACAGCTGGCGAGGCCCATGACAATCGACTTGCCGGAAAGCTGTTGTCTCGTCTGAAGTCCGGTTCAATGCTGCTTTCCGACCGTGGCTACGACGCCGACTGGATCAGAGTTTGCCATGAAGAAAGGCGCGTGGGCCAACATCCCGCCGAAAAGCAATCGCAACGATCCGATCTGCTTCAGCCCTTATCTCTACCGCGCCCGCAACCGGATCGAACGGTTCTTTAATCGGATCAAGCAATGTCGTGGTCGCGACACGTTACGATCAGCTTGCCGCCAATTATCTCGCTTTTATCCAGCTTGCATCGATCCGGCTATGGCTGGCCAGCGTTAATGAGTTCACGTCCCAGCCAAACTCCCGTGATTGTACGGTGCCACGCGCGCTGATTTCGTCGCGGTAAGGTTGAGCGGTTAGCTTAATCCGCGGTCTTTGTTGCGAGTTTTCGTCAATAGCTTATCCCTCTTACGCACCGGGCTTCCCCAAGGCCCGGCCCCACCCAAGCAAAGCCGTCGAGCGAACATGGGTCGCTTGGCGGCTTTGTCGTTAAGAGGATCGTTGTCGTCATGGCGCGCAAGCCCTGGTCGTTCAAGGAAGACCGCCGGTTAATGGAGCTAGCCAAGTCTTCAATTACGTTGGAAGAGGCCGCCAAGCAGCTGGGACGGTCGCCCGATGCGGTCAAGCGCATGGCGCTGCGACTTGGTCTGTCGCTCAAGCCCAAGGCCGCCAAGAAGAGCTAAGGCCGACGGGCAGGTTTTCGGAATTCTCCGGACCAGCGCTTTATTCGGGCGATCTCCACCTTCGGCTGTTGGCCGGCTCTGGACGGCTTAAACCTTATCTTAGCGCCTCGGAGGGTAGGATCCGGGGCATCCTTTCTTAACCTTTCGCCGACCGGATGAAACCAGCGCGGCCGCCCGTTTCCCTCATTGCGCTCGTGCTCGCGAGCACGCTGCTCTTTGGTCTGGCGGGCCACCTTGCCGCGACCAGCTTCATCCGCCACCAGCAGGCGCGCCAGCTCGACGAACTGACCGAGGTGGTGCTGCGCCGTTCCGAGTTCGCGATCGACTTTGCCGCCGCGAGCCTCGACGAGCTCGCGGGCCGCGGACTTGCCGATTGCAGCCCCGCCTCGCTCCAGGCGATCCGCCTTCACGTCTACCAGCGTTCCGCGGTCAAGGACGTCCGCCTCGTCAATGCCGACGGCTCGGTGATCTGTTCGGCCTATTCGGAGACGCTGGAATTTGACAAGGGCTGGGTCGACCGCGCAGACATGCTGGGGTCCCGCGATGCTGGACTGCTGCTGTTTCGCGTCGAGCAGTTCGGCGGTGACGCGCTCGGCGTGCTCCGGGACATCGACCGCAGGAAAGGGTTGGTCGCGATCCTCGGCGTCAATTCGAGCCTTTTCGACATCATGCCGGCCGAGCTGCGCGCGCACAGCGAGGTGCTGCTCGCGCTGAGCAATGGCGAGAAGTTAGGGGCGTTCATGCTCGACGCCGACAAGGCGCTGCGCGAGGCGACCGATTTCGACAAGAGCTCGGCGCGCTATCCGCTTCGCACCACCATTCGCGTCGACCGCGCGGTGCTATCGACATGGAATTCGGAAGTCTATTGGCAGGCGATGGCGCTCGCTCTCGCGCTTGGTGTGCTCTTCGGCATCCTGTTGTCCAGGACCCGGCGCATGGAGGGACCGGTCGCGGATCTCGACCGCGCGCTCGCGCGCGGCGAGTTCAAGCCATACTTCCAGCCGATCTTCGAACTGCGCACGGGCCGGATCGTAGGTTGCGAGATCCTGGCGCGCTGGCTGCGCGAGGACGGCTCGGTGGTGCCGCCGATGAATTTCATCCCGCTTGCCGAATCCAGCGGGCGCATCCAGGGCATGACCTGGCAGATCCTCGGCAGCGCGCTCACTGACCTGCAGCCGCACCTGAAGAAGGACAAGGACTTCAAGCTGTCGCTCAACGTCGTGCCAAAGCACCTGTTGAGCGCCGGCTTCATCGACACGCTGCGCAGCACGGTGCTGGCCGCAAAGGTCTCGGCGCGCCAGGTCGTCGTCGAGGTAACCGAACGCGACGAGCTCGACGATCTCGCGCGCGCGGCATCGGTAGTGCGGGAACTACGCGACTACGGCTTCCGCGTCGCCATCGACGACGTCGGCGTCGGCCACAGCGGCCTGTCGCGGCTGAAGGGATTGGGCGCCAACACCATCAAGATCGACAAGTTCTTCGTCGACACGATCACGGTGGATGCATCGACCACGACGATCGTCGAGATGCTGGTCGAGCTCGCGCGCGAGCTGCACATGACGGTGGTCGCCGAAGGCATTGAGGCCGAGGAGCAGGTCCACGCGCTGATCGCCTGCGGCGTCGAGGAAGGCCAGGGTTACCTCGTCGCCGCGCCATTGCCATTCGCCAAATTTATCGACCTGCTCAACGAACGTCGGCCGATCTCTGTCGATTCAGCAGCAGTGCTGGTCGCCTGAACCAGTTTTGATGCGGCCCTATTCTGCACCGGCACATAGCCCGCGTAAGCGATAGTCCAATCGTCACGGCGGCAAGGACGCTCCGCGGATGAACTATTGCCGATCCTCATATCGCTCACAACGCGGATCACCACGCCTCACCAGCGCAAACTCGCTCAGTGGCGGGAAACATTGCTGAAGTGAGTACTGGTCGCCATACGGAGGCGGCGACCGGAAGCAAATCTTCACACCGATCGGCACCTCGTACTGCCTGCCCGCAATGGTATACATGCAGGGATCATTGTTTTTAGGCTGCTGCGCTTGCGCGTGAGCTGCAACGGGAAAGAGCAGCACGGACAAAGCAATAGCGAACACGCGCATAGGGAACTCCTCGAGTTTTTTACCCTTCGCTGGCTGCCCGTTACATTCTACGGCCAGAGCCGCGGACTTCGCAACGCAGATTGCATTGGCTAACGTTCTCGGCCATTTTTAGCGTTTGCACCGTCTGGCGAGCGCTAAAGATCGCAGCCGAGACAACCAGGCACGAATTGCTCATGAGACGAGCAGCTCCGGTATGCTGCCGTTAGCGTGGTCACAAGGACGTGTGCCCCGCAGAGCAGGACATTAACGATGTCCAGAACTTCCTCTGAGGCAAGGCTATCATTGCTATAAAGATGGCCCCATGACCCGGAACAAGCTCATTGCCGCAACGGGCATTTGCCTCGCGCTGATCGTCTACGCCACGCTCGCCGCACTGACGGGGCGGCCGGTGTTGATCGGCCATGCCGAAGCCTATTGGGTCGTCGTGATCGAACGCTTCAGTGCCTATGGCGTCCTGGGCTTCCTGCTGGCCTTTCTGCTGCCCGGGCGTTTCGCCCAGGCCTGCCTGCTGGTGGTCGGCGTTGCCATTTCACTCGAGCTCCTGCAAGCGCTGCGGCCCGACCGGCATGCGGCATTCTTCGACGTCATCCAGAAGGCGTCCGGCGGCGTCGTTGGCGTCAGCATTGCGCAAACCGTTTTGGCGTTTCTGCCGCGGCCGCGATCCTGATTCAGCACTCTGCGGCCTGGCGAAGGCGACGTTGCCAGCAGACTTGGTCGGTAGCGGACTTGCCGGATGACGCCTCGCCAGCCTATTCTCCCGCGGACTTTGAGGAGAAACGTCGCCCATGATCAGAATTGTAATTGCGCTTGTGGCTGCTTCGCTGATTGCCGGTGGAAGCGCGTGGGCTCAGACCACCTCCTCGAACGGAATCCGTAGCGGATATGGCGCTCCGGCGGGTTCGCCGCCCACGTCGACGACGCCTACGACGTCGTCTTCGACGTCCTCTTCGACGTCGACGGGCACGCGCAATGTGGGAACCGGCCAAGGGCGGACCGAGGGCGCCATGGGCCTCACCCCACAGCTCCAGAGGGAGCTCGGGATTGGTCGCCAGCAATAGACACGAGCCGTAACGGCTGGCGTCTGGCGGCCTTCGCAGAGTGCTGAGCGGCTATTTACTTCGCCATCTGCCCGCGGAGCTCACCGCCCGGATTCGCCGCGGTGTGGATGTTGGCGTACCACTTTCCTGCCAACAGATCCGCGGCCTGTGCGTCAGAGAGCGTGGCCGAGCCTCGGATCGGGCTCTGGGTGGACTTGAATGGCAGCGCGATGCCGGCGTTCTTGCCCGGCTCGCTCGGGCCATGGAAATGCGCGCCAACCGCGGGCCCAGTCAGACCTGAATAGGTGACCGCATAGGTCAGGACCTTGCTGTCGGTATCAAAGGTCGCCTCGGCCTTGCCGGAGCCGGAACTGCTGTTCGGCGGCACCTCATTGCTGCCCTTGAGCTCGGCCGTCAGCTTGACCACCTCGGCAGTGGCCGTCGCGACCAAACTTGTCATGCCCAAGAGTATTGCGCCCGCCAGACACGCGACTTTCTGCATGACATCCTCCCCAACCTCCAGGTCGTATTGCGCTTCGCCCTGTTCTGGTTGAACACCCCCGGCAATAGGAAATTCCGGCAACAGATTTATGCCTGATTCGAAGGCATCATGTCCGCTCACTGCGGCGTCGACCATGTCATCCTTTGGGATGGGTTTCGACCACGGAGGACACCTCAAGCCACCCCGCGTTTCTCGCTCTCTTCGGGCGTCAGAAGCATGGCCATCTGCCGATGGGTATCGCGCAAAGCCTCGATCGCACCGTCGAGATCGAAATCGGACTCGCGAATGCTGGCGAAGAACCGCGCCGTCAGCGCGAGGTTAAGCTTAACGCGTGTCGCGCCGTCGCTGCTCTTGCGACGGCGAAGCGACAGATGTCGCACCACGAGCTTGGCTTCCGCCGCACCGCAATTGCACAGCGTCGCGAGTTCATCATACGTCATCCAGACCTGGGGCATGTTCCTGACCGCCGATTGCAAGAGCCGCAACGTAAGGGCGCAATCGTAAAAGCGAGGTTGCTGGCACATTCACTTGATCCCGCTGCCAATGCCGATGGCCCCGGATCACTCGAAAGGGTTATCAGATCTACCTCCGAATGGAACTGCCAGGCAGATGACGGCTACGGCTAAGATGACCGATAACTCCGTGACTCAGGCGGCCATCATGGACTTCTTCCGTGGCCTTATGATTGCGATGCCCATCAGCCTCATATTATGGGTGCTGATCGTCGTGCTTGCCTATCTTGCGTTCCAATCCTTGGCACCAGCCGGCGACGTGCCGGCTGCAGTGTGACACATTCGACATGCGGCGACGATCGGCGGCCTTGAAGCCGCCCTGTCGTCACGCACCTCAATGTACCGCTGCGTAGAGGATCTTGTCCTGCGTCGCTTCCGCTGCGTCGAACTCGGCGACGATGCGCCCGGTGCGGGCGACCAGGATGCGGTCGGAGACCGCAAGCACCTCCGGGAGGTACGAGGAGATCACGACCACCGCCTTGCCCTCGTCGGCAAGCCGCCGGATTTCCGCGTGGATATGCGGGATGGTGCCGACGTCGACCCCGCGCGTCGGCTCGTCGAAGATGACGATCGAGGGATCCTGCACCAGCGTCTTGGCCAGCACCACCTTCTGCTGGTTGCCGCCGGAGAGCTCGATGATCTTTGCCTTGCGCTGGAGCGCGCTGATCTTGAGACGCTCGACCCAGTAGTTGGCAAGCTTGCCGCGCTTCGCGCGCGACAACAGCAAGCTGAAACCTTTCTTGGTGCCGAGCTTGCCGAGATAGACGTTGTCGTCGACCACCATGGTCTCGAAGAAGCCGTTGGCCTTACGATCCTCGGTGATATAGGCGATGCCGTCATTGATCGCCTGCCGCGGCACGCGGTAGCGGATCGGCTTTCCGCGCAGGCGAATGGTGCCACCATTGATTAGGTTTCGCTTCAGCGCGCCGTAGATGACTTTTGCGATCTCGGTGCGGCCCGAGCCGATCAGACCGGCGATGCCGACGACCTCGCCGGCATAGACCGAGAACGACATGTTCTTGACCGCCATGCCCATAGTGACGTTCTCGACCGTCAGCACCTTTTCGCGGCGCTGGTGGGTTTTCTCCTTGCGGCCATAGACGGCCTGCGCCACATCACGGCCGACCATATGCTGCACCAGGCTGTCGCGCGTGAGCTGTTTTGCGGGAGCGGTGATCACCAGCCTGCCGTCGCGCAGCACCGTGATGCGGTCCGCGATCTGGAGCGATTCTTCCAGCGCGTGCGAGATGTAGATGATCGAGACGCCGCGGGCGCGCAGGTCGCGCACCAGATGGAAGAAGTGCACGATCTCTTCGGGCGTGAGGGAGGCGGTCGGCTCGTCGAAGATGATGATGCGGGCCTTGTTGTAGATCGCGCGCGCGATCTCGACCATCTGCTTTTTGGCGGTGCCGAGCATCGCCACCGGCGTTGCGGGATCGACGTGGAAGTTGAGCGATTGCAGAAGCTGCTGGGCCTGGATGTTCAGCGTGCGGAAGCGCGTCAGGAGCTTTTCGTTGCCGAGCTCGATGTTTTGCGCCGCCGTCATCGTCGGCACCAGGCTCGTCTCCTGATAGACCATGCAGATGCCGGCGTTCAGAGCATCGCGCGGCTGCTCGAAATTGGCGGGCTTGCCGTCGAGCCGGAACTCGCCCGAGGTGAGCCCAATCGCACCCGCGATCGCCTTGCACAGCGTCGATTTGCCGGCGCCGTTTTCGCCGACCAGCGCATGCACCTCCCCGGGATAGAGGTTGAAGTTGACGCCTTCGATGGCGTGCACGCCGCCATAAATCTTGCTGCCGCCGATGATCTCGAGCACGGGCTCGGCCGCGCCGTTGGCGAGGTTTGCGCCGTCGCTCATCTGAACTCTCCCGAATGGAGCAGAAGACAGCCGGTGCCGCGTGCCGCGATCACCACGCCCTGGCGCACCTTGCAGGCGGCCGTGACGCCGTGGAAGCGGCCGCCGGCGCGGCTATGCAGGCTGTCGGCCGCCTCGCCCTCGGCGTCAAGATGCATGAGTAATCCGTAGGAGCGCGGCGGCGCCCATGGTTTCTGGATGCCGAGCGCCTTGACGCCGCCGATCTGCATCGGCTCCAGGCAGTCGGCGCCGCCGGCCAGCGCCGGCGCGATCCAGTAGTTCTCCGGCATCGTGCGCATCATCTCCTCGCGGAAATCGTCTTCCTTCAGCACGAACTCGATGAGATGCGTGCGTCGCGCGAACAGGCCGAGGAAAAAGCCCCGATTGCCGTCGGGATGCAGCCTTGCAGGATAGCCCGGCAGATTGCCGGCAATGACCTCGCCCTGCCCCAGGCCATTGGCGGTCAGTGGGAAACGGCTGAGACGATGGGCCCAGCTTTCGGTCAGCCACAGGCTGCCACCGTCCGCCGGGACAGTAACGCCATAGGGATACGGCAGATCACGCAACAGCACGGACGCATCCGCAAGGTCCGGTCCGCAGACAATCAGCCGGCCATTGCTCCGCTTCTCCATCAGATCGCGCCGCCACTGATCCGGCGTGCGGCCGCTCGAGCCCTCGACCGCGAAGATGCGCCCGTCCGCCGCCGCTGTGACCGACAGCAGACCCAGAAGACCACGGCCGTCGACGGTCTCCAGCCACCGCGGGCTGGGGCTCGCCGGATCAATCGCGGCGAGGCCACGCCCAGCGACACAGACGAGCAGCCGCCCGTCCGGGTGTGTCGCGAGCCCACCC